>JBAZHQ010000008.1:0-24130 GCA_041652235.1 Opitutaceae bacterium
CAAGATCGCCGACCGCCAAACCCAACTGCGTCGCCTCAAGCCCAGTGTTCCTACCGCCTGAAACCGTTCAGAGAACTCGTCACTCTCAAGATCGGAACTTGGCGCAGGGTATTTCAATATCATGGCCTTGAAGGTGCGTCCGCTGAATAGGTGATACGAACCGTCGCGGAGACCCACGAATAAATCGATGGCTATTTTCTTTTCATAGATCGGACTCGCAGTCACCCATCCGAGGACAAAAAGAATTGGAAACAGAACGACCGCCAGAACCGAGCAAAGAAGCACCCCAACTGGAGAGCGCGGTGTTTCTTGGGAGCTTTGGACTGGCGCGGCCATAACTTTTCTTTGCCCAACGTTTAAGGTGAGCCACGTTCGCCACTGGCACGATCTCCTGCATCCTTGTCTCAGCGTAGTAAAGCGAAGACGGAAGCAGCCGACGTGACAGTTGTCGGCGTTGGCTCTGGTGACTGGTTCGGCTCCTTCATAGCCTTTCAAGCAACTTTAGGTTCCGGTCGAATGGCACATCACCAACGGATGGATCAAAGTCAGAGTAAAGTGCCCACAAGAAGTGTCCCCAAGATTTCTGACCGTCGTAATCCGACCTCATCTTGCTCATCTTAAATGAAATCTCGCTCAGCCTCTTCATGAACTCAAAAACCTCCTGATCCTGAATATCGATCGAAGAGAGCACGAACTGCACTTCCGATCGAAGAAGCTCCAGCCGGTTTGCGATCTCGGCCACATAGTAATCATCCAAGCCATTCAGAACTTCATACCACCGCATCCCTGATCCGGTCTCATCCTCCGAGAAATACTCGGAGAATTCTTTTGGGATGATCAGGCGATCCAGATCGTCCTGCGACCATCCCTTCTTCGCTGCGTGAAGAACCAGCCCGAGCACCTCTTTCTTGAATTGGATGTAATGCGAGATGATCCCGGACTTGATACGCCGACGCTTCCGCTGTTCGGGAAACCAAACGACCAGAAAATAGAAGACCACAGTGACCGCGTAGCTAGTAAGAAGACCAAGAAGCACATCTTTACGGCTGAAAGATGTGCCGCTCAACCACCAGGCTAACGCCACGGCGGCAACACCGCTGATCGCTAAGATTGAACTACTCCAAGTGATGCGCATGCGATTTTTTGCCGAACAGTGTTATTAGCCTCAGGAAAGTGAGGCAAGGGGGGTGTAGGTGGGGGAGGTAATGGCGATTCAGATGATGCTTATCCCGCTATTTGTCAAGGGATAGGATATTCTATCCTAGCTATTAGCTGGTAGCTGTTAGCTTCCAAGCCTAGACGACGCCACGGCGCAGCTGTGGGCTTGAGGGCACGCAACTTCTAAAGCGGCAGAGCCGGCTACCACAGAGGCCAGATGCCAGAAGCCGGAAGCCAGCAAGGAAGCCCGGTCGGCAGGCTCCCGCCTCCGTATTGGCTACGGCGGGCACAGCAAGGTCTGCGAGAGGCCAGGGATCGGAAGTCGGCGGTCGGATGTCGGCTATCAGCCTCAAACCTTACACCCCTTACGCTCTTACAACCTTACGCTCCGAAAATCCCCTTTCTCCGTGTTCTCTGTGCCCTCTGTATTGAAAAATGCATTCCCTTCGTGCCTTTGCGTCTTCGTGTGAGAACCCTGATCGGTTCCGGTTTTTAAGCTCATGAATATTGGGAAAACGGGGAACGATCCGTTTTAACCACGGGTCACACGGAGCACACGGATTCGGACCGGTCTCGCGCTGAGACGCTGTGGCGCAGAGGAGGGACTTACGATCCGTTTTTAACCACGGAACACAGGCCACACGGATTCGGACAATTCCAAGACAGGATTAACAGGGATGGAGGGGATACAAGGGATGGAGATCAAACCTTCGTGCTTTTGCGTCTTCGTGTGAGAACCCTGAGCGGTTCCGGTTTTTGAATATTGGGAAAAGGGGAACGATCCTTTTTATCCACGGAGCAGACGGATTCGGACCGGTCTCGCGCTGAGACGCTGTAGCGCGGAGGAAAGGCAATCGGACTTCTATCCCTTTCATCCCTTAAATCCCTGTGAATTCATGTCTTCGATCGGGGTCATTGATTTCAAGACCTTGTTAACAGGGATGGAAGAGATGGAAGGGATGAGTGATTGTCGATCAACCATCAGCTACAAGCTCGTAGCTATCTCCGCTTCGGGCTTGCGCATCGGCGGGCAATGAATGGGGTTGTATCTTCATCATGATCGCTCCCGAGACTTTCTCACATATCGAGAACATTAAAAAGCGCGCCGGACACCTGTGGAGGTTTCTTTGACGTAGAACAAAAGCAGCATGAGATCGAGGCCATGGAGGCCCAGATGGGGTCGCCCGATTTCTGGGGCAACCAGGAGCGCGCCCAGGGGCATATCGCCAAGCTCAACACTCTGAAGCGCGCCGTCCTGCCTGTCGTCGCCTTCCATAAGAAGCTCGGTGACGTGGCCGTGATGGTGGAGCTCATCGACGCCGCCGATGCGGCCGAGAAGGAGATGTACGCGAAGGAGCTCGACCAGCAGGTGGGAGTGATGGTCGAAGATCTCGACAAGCTGGAGATCGCCTGCTTCCTCACGGGCCAGTTCGACAAGAACAACGCCATCCTCTCGATCCAGGCGGGCGCGGGCGGCACCGAATCCTGCGACTGGGCGGACATGCTTTTCCGCATGTACAACCGCTGGGCCGAACGACGCGGTTTCACCGCCGAGGTGCAGGATGTGCAGGCGGGAGACCAGGCAGGCATCACCAAGGCCACCCTTATGATTAAGGGAGAAAACGCCTACGGCTACGCCAAGGCGGAGCGCGGCGTGCATCGGCTGGTGCGCATCAGCCCCTTCGACGCGAACCAGCGCCGCCATACCTCGTTCTGCGCTGTCGATGTCGTCGCCGAGATTAACGACGATATCAAAATCGAGATTCCCGAGGACGAGTTGCGCATCGATGTTTACCGGTCCTCCGGCAAGGGAGGCCAGGGCGTCAATACAACCGACTCGGCGGTCCGCATCACCCATATTCCCAGCGGCCTCGTGGTGGCCTGCCAGAATGAGCGTTCCCAGTTGAAGAACAAAGCTTCGGCTATGAGCGTGCTGAAGGCACGGCTGTATGAGAAACGCATCGACGAACAGCGCAGCGAGATGGAGCGATTCTACGGCGAGAAAGGCGAGATCGGCTGGGGAAGCCAGATCCGCAGCTATGTGCTCCAGCCTTACCAGATGGTGAAGGATCTGCGCACCGGCATGAGCACCAGCGACACCCAGGGAGTCCTGGATGGCGATCTCGACCGCTTCATCTATGCTTGGCTGCGGGCCGGCAGCCCTCTGCACCGCAACAAGGACATTAAGATGGAGGAGTGATTCAGCTTGCGGCTGAAGGCTGTAAGCTGAAAGACCATTCAAGGCTGGGTTTCACACGGAGGCGCGGAGGTCGCGGAGAGATTCGGACTTCAATCACATACTCTGCTTCGCATGAGATGGACTCGATAGTTTGAGGTCCGGAGTATTTTCGTTTAGTTTGCGTGGTTCGCTGTTCAAAGAAACATCCTGCGACTTGACTTCCCTTTTCTGCCTGTCTCGTACATCAGAAAACAATCCGTTACCTCCGCGACCTTCCTTCACCTTTGCGACCTTTGCGTTTCAATCAGGATCTCTGACTTATAAAGCATATAACTTTCATTCTCCGTCCACCGAGGCGACTCGGTCGCCACAGAGGCCGCTTGGCGGCCACCGTCCACTGAAAAATGCTCCCGTACCAGACCATACGTTCGGCGCTCGATGCGCAGCCTCTCTTCGAGGCCAAGACGTGGCAACTGTCTCCGGAGGCATGGCCACTCACAGCCGCTCAGGTTGCGAACCTGCATGAGATCGGCGCCGCGTGCCTTGAGTTTCACCAGGCGCTGGAGACGCTCTACCTCCGCTCCGCCTCGGGGAAAAACCTGCTTCGCAACAAGCCGCTCATGGCGCCCTGGGTGGCGGAATACCTCGATCGGGGAAAACCTCGCGAGCTCGTCATACACGCCCGGGACCCAAAAAACCGCGGAGCTTTCCCTTCCGTGCTCCGGCCCGATCTGTTGCTGACCGATGAGGGCTTCGTGATGACGGAACTCGACTCCGTCCCCGGCGGAATCGGCCTGACCGCCTTCCTCAACCGGCTCTATTCCGAACCTGGCAGCAATATCCTGGGGGCGGGCGATGCGATGATCAGCGGCTTCCATGAGAGCCTTGCCGCTCTGCGCACGGCGGAGCGGAACCCCCTCATCGCACTCATCGTTAGCGATGAAGCGGCGACCTATCGGCCGGAAATGGAATGGCTCGCCCAGCAACTGCAGCTTCTGGGCAAACGTGTCTTCTGCCTGCGGCCCGACCAGATATTCCCCCTCGGCGACGCGCTGTTTTTCGACCTGGAGGGCAACCCCGAGAAGATCGAGATCCTGTATCGGTTCTTCGAATTGTTCGACCTCTCCAGCATCCGTGTCGCTCCTTTCATTTTCGAAGCGTGGAAAGCGGGCGAGGTGGCGATCGCCCCGCCGATGCGGCACTTCCAGGAGGAGAAGCTGGCGCTGGCACTTTTCCATCACCACCGCCTGCGGGAATTCTGGAGCGAGCATCTGAACGGCCATTCCCTTTCGCTGCTGCAAAAACTGATCCCGGCCTCCTGGGCTCTCGACGCAAGTCCGGTGCCTCCGGGCGCCGTGCTCGACGGACCGACATTGGGAGGGCGTCCGCTTTCAGATTGGAAGGAACTCGCGCACGCCTCCCAGAAGGAGCGCGATCTCATCATAAAGATCAGCGGCTATCACGAAACCGCCTGGGGCGCCCGCAGTGTGGTCCTGGGGAGCGATTGTTCCCGGGAAGAATGGCAGTTTGGCCTGGAGAAGGCGCTGCAACTGGCGCCCAGCCACCTGCATGTGTTGCAGTCCTACAAGAAACCCAAGCGCGCCCAGCATCCTCTTTATAAAACACCGGCGAGCGGCACGGGCGCAGCCACCGTGAATGCTTCATTAAGGGAAGGCCGACTGCGGTTGTGCCCCTATTACTTCGTTGCGGGAGGTCAGGCGAAGCTCAGCGGCGCATTGGCCACGTTCTGTCCGCCGGACAAGAAGATCATTCATGGGATGCAGGATGCGGCCCTGCTGCCCTGCAGGGTTCTGCAGAGCTGAGACGGAGCGGCGGAGCCGCAGCAAACCCATTCGACAGGCTCAGGGTCTTCGAGAGGCCAGAAGCCGGAAGCCAGAAAGGAAGTCAGAGTTTTTTAACCACGGAGCACACGGAACACACGGATTCGGACCGGTCTTGCGCGGAGGAAATACAATCGGGTTTCTATCCCTTTCATCCCTTATATCCCTGTAAATTCATGTCTTCGATCGGGGTATCAATTCCAAGGCAGGATTAACAGGGATGGAGGGGATACAAGGGATGGAGATCGATCCTTCGTGCCTTTGCGTCTTCGTGCGAGTACCCTGATTGGTTCCGGTTTTTGAAGCTCATGAATATTGGGAAAACGGGGAACGATCCTTTTTAACCACGGATCACACTGAGCACACGGATTCGGACGGGTCTCGCGCTGAGACGCGGTGGCGCGGAGGAAATATCCCCCGACTTCCGACTTTCAGTTCCTATCTCCTTTGTCTCCTGCCATTAGAATTCGATTGCTTTGGGCTTGATCATCATCTCACAAGATCACCGTCGCATCTTGTTCACAGGCTCGCGGTGAATAACCCGTGAACAAGTACCAGCACTTTCCAATTGCGGTGTAAAAACCCACTCTCTCAACTTCGGCGGTTTCATGTATCTCAAGGCCCTCAAGCTTCACGGTTTTAAATCATTCGCCGACAACTCGACACTCCGCTTTGAACCGGGAGTAACAGCCGTGGTGGGTCCCAATGGCTGCGGCAAATCCAACATCGCCGACGCCATCCGCTGGGTGCTGGGCGAGCAGAGCGCCAAGGCCTTGCGCGGCGGGAAAATGCAGGACGTCATTTTTGAGGGCACCGATACCCGCAAGCCTTCCCAGATCTGCGAAGTCTCCCTGCTTCTCACCGATTGCGAAAAGCAGCTCGGCAGCGAATTTCATGAGATCGAGATCATGCGGCGCGTGCACCGCGATGGGCAGGGCGAATACTATTTCAACGGCCAGGCCTGCCGCCTGAGGGATATCCAGCGCCTGTTCATGGATACGGGCGTCGGACGCACCAGCTACTCGATCATGGCCCAGGGCCAGATCGACCAGATTCTTTCCTCAAAGCCCGAGGAACGGCGTGCGGTCTTCGAGGAGGCCGCCGGCATCACGAAGTACAAGTCTCAGCGGCGCGAGGCCCTGCAGAAGCTCTCCCTCACCGACCAGAACCTCATGCGCGTCGCCGACGTCATCGGCGAAGTCGGCAGACAGATCAACAGTCTCCGACGCCAGGCTTCGAAGGCCCTGCGTTTCAAGCGCCTGAGTTACCGCCTGCGCCATCTCGTCCTCGCCCAAAGCGGCTGGCAGCACGGGCAATTGGCCGCGACTCTCGCCGACCTTCAATCGAAAGTGGGCGCGCTCCGCACCGAGTCCGATGCCCGCCGCGCGAATCTTGAGCAGCAGCAGTCCGCCATCGAGGCCAAGCGCGCCGAGCGCTCACGCCTCAACCAGCGCGTGCAGGACGCCCAGCAGGCCGTCTTCGACATCCGCTCGGAGAAAGAACAGTCCGAGAACGCCGCCAGCGTGTCTTCGATCAAGCGCAACGGTCTGCTCGATCGCCTCAAGTCCGCCCGCGGCAGCCTGGGCGAACTCGAGATGCAGATCCGCGAACTGACGGCACAGGTGGACAGCGGCGCGCAGGACAAGCAGATGCAGTTGAATCTGCTCGGCAGCTCCGACGCGGTCTTTCAGAACCGCAACCGCGAGGTGGTGGTCGTCGATGCGGAACTCGCCAAAAGCGAGCAGGAGCTGGAGCAATGCAAGTTCGAGCTTCTCCAGGTGGAGAGCTCCGTCGCCCGGCTTCGCACCGATTGCTCCGGCTACGAGGTGGATCAGAAAACGTCCGTCCACAAGCATGAGGCTCTCGCCCTGGATCTCGAGGGAGTGCGCCAGCAGCAAGCCGCCGCCACGCAGCTTGTCGGCGAGTACGAGGTTCGCGTGGAGGAATCCCTGGCGGAGAAAGCCCGGGCTCATTCCGAGGCATCCGCCGCCCAGCAGCTCATCGCCGATCTGACCCGAGAATTCCGCGAAGCCCAGCGCAAGCTGCAGGATATCGACCGCCAGCTCGCGCAACGCAGCGCGCGCCTCAAGCTTTTGCAGCAGTTGCACGAACGGTGGGAGGGCTTCGGCGAGGGCGCCAAGGCGCTTCTTCAGGGACGGCTCAACGACTCCCTTGGCGATGCCAAGATCACGGCCATCTCGCATGGCCTGGAGATCAAGCCCGATTGCGCCAAGGCGCTCGAGGCTCTCCTCGGCAATGCGGCGGAAGCCGTGAGCGTCGCCGATCTCGCGACGGCGCAGCGCATTCTCTCCCGGCTTGAAGCCGAACAGATCGGCTCCGTCGTCATGCACGTGGCCGAGTGCGTGCGTGCTGCCGGCGAGGCGAGCGGCGATCTTCCCGCGTTCCTGCAGCCCGCATTGCGCGCCCTCAAGAATACCGACGCCAATCACCCGGCGGCGTCCCTGCTCTCCGCCTGCTTCCTGGCCGACGACCTGGGCTCGTTTCTCGATTACTGGAAAGCGAATCCTTCGTTCAGTTTCCTTGCCGTCGCCACCCGGAAGGGAGAGGTGGTTGACCGCCGCGGCCTCGTGTTCGGCGGCCACCAGAAGAAAAACACCGCCGGCATCGTTCAGCGCGAGATCGACCTGCGCGAAACTTCCCGGCTCCTCGCCGAAGATCAGAAAGCCCACGATGACCAGAAGACCGCGATCGACCTGCTCGGCGCCCGCCTCACCGAGGCCGAGCAGCAGCTCGAACAGCGCCGCGCCGATTTCCTTGCGATCACGGAGCAGCTCACCACGGTGCAGACCGAGTCGCGCAACGCCCAGCGTTCGCTCGAGGAAGTGACAAGCCGCGTGCGCCGCATGGAAGGCGAACTCGCGGGACTCGAGCAGGCCCGCGACGAAGCCCGCCTGCGCTGGGAACGAGCCCAGACGGCCCTCACCGAGGCGGAAGCGGGCATCCAAGCGCGCAAAAACCATATTGCGGCACTCGAGAAACGCATCGCGGAAGCGCGCGTCGAACGCGACGTGAAACGCGAATCGCTGTCGCAGGCCCGCCTCGATCTTGCGGAGCGGCGCCAGAAGGTCGAAGTGCTCGACCGCGGTCTCGTCGATATGGAACGCCGACGCTCCCAACTGACCGAGCTCCTCGTGCAGCGCCAGCAGGAGATCGAGACCTGGACCGAGCAGATCGGCGAACTCGAACGGGAAGCGGAACGCCAGCACGCCCGCCGCGCCCAGTTGGCGGAGACCCTCGTCGTCGCCCAGCAGCAGGTCGAACAGATCCGCATCGAGCTCGTCGAACTCGAACGCTCGATCGACGGCGTCGAAGCCTCTCAAACCCACCTGCGCCAGGACGCCGACTCCGCGCTTGGGGAACTGAGCCGTTGCGAGATCAAGCTCGCCGAAACCAGCTCCCGCTCGCAATTCATCGATGAGGATATCCAGCGCGAATTCCAGGTCAGTGTGGGCTCCTACGACTGGCGCTCCCTCTTGTGGCGGTCGGACGATGATCCGCCCGATCTAAAAGCGCTCGATCTCGACGACGATGAGGATTCCGAAGCGGAAGCTGAGGCCAGAAGCCAGAAGCCGGAAGCCAGTGTACAAACGGCCAGTTCTGCTCAGCCGGATGCCGTTGTGCAAGCCGGTGAAGCTGGCGCGGCAACTCCGGAGGCTGATGCGGATGGCGCCAAGAAGGCGAAACACCGGCACCGGAAAATCAAGATTAAGCAGCGCCTGGACCCGACCGAGGACGATCTCAAGGCGCTCGAGCAGGTCGACTGGGCTCCCGTCAAGACGGAGATCGACGCCCTGCGGCAGCGCATTGCGAGCATGGGGGCCGTGAATCTCGTCGCCATCGAGGAATACGCCGACCTCAAACAGCGCTACGACTTCCTGAAAGCCCAGAGCGACGATCTCACGAACGCGAAAACGGAGCTGCTGAAGACGATCGATGAGATCAACCAGACCTCGATGAAGCAGTTCGAGGTCACGTTCGAGCAGATCAAGAAGAACTTCGAATTCACCTTCCTCACGCTCTTCGGCGGCGGCCGCGCGCACCTGGAGCTCGTGCAGTCCGACGACATTCTCGAGAGCGGCATCGAAATCATCGCCCAGCCTCCCGGCACCAAGCTCAAGAGCATCACGCTGCTCTCCGGCGGCCAGAAGACGCTCACGGCCGTCGCGCTGCTTTTCGCCCTCTACATGGTGAAGCCGTCGCCCTTCTGCCTGCTCGACGAACTCGACGCCCCGCTCGACGAATCGAACATCGGGCGCTTCACCGATCTTCTGAAGCGCTTCGTGCACGAGTCGCAGTTCATCATCATCACCCACAACAAGCGCACGGTCGCGGCCGCCCATTCGATTTACGGCGTGACCATGGAGGAGCGCGGCATCTCCAAGACCGTCTCCATGCGCTTCAACCACGAGCGAGGCGAAGCCGAGATCCAACCGCAAAATATCGCCGATGCTGTTCGCGGCACAACGGCTCCGGCCGCTCCGGAGACGATCGCAGCTCCCGCCGGAGCCTGATGCCGCAGCTAAAGAAGATAGAATCGAGAAGCGAGGAGCGAGAAGGGGTGTCTCGCAGACGAGACACCGAGTGTGGCGCCATCCAGTCCGATGCCGCCTTCCTTAAATGGATTAAATTCCGATCTCCGACATCCGGCTTCTGGCCTCTGGCCTCCGGCATCTGGCTTCTTGAGTTGCGGTTCTGCCGCGTTTTGCCTCTTTGTGGCCATCACCTGCATTTAAACGCTTCCAAAAAATGCGCCGCATCCTGGCTATCCTTCTGCTCGCCGCCCCGATCGCTTGTCCTTCCTTGCCCGCTGCCGGTGAGACGCCGCAACCGGCAGTCGCAGCGGGCGCCCAAACTTCGGCAGCACCCAAGACGAAGCTTTCTGCCACCGATGCCGTCATTCTCGGCTTGGTGGAAGGTGTGACGGAATTTCTTCCCATCTCATCGACGGGACACCTGATAATCGCCAACGAGCTACTCGGCCTGGAATCCGACGCCCCGTTGCTTGGCCCGGATGGCAAGAAACTATGGAACAAGAAGCCCTCCGAAAAGCATCCCGAGGGAGTGCCTCTAACCGTCAAGCTCGCCGCCGATACCTACACGGTGATCATCCAGGTGGGCGCCATCATCGCCGTAGCGCTGCTCTACTGGAAACAGATCCTCAGCGTCCTGCGCGGCCTGATCGGTCGCGACCCCGACGGCCTCATCCTTTTCCGCAACCTGCTGTGCGCTGTCGTCCCGGTCGCGATCGTGGGACTCCTGATCCACGATTGGATTGATGAGTACTTGTTCTCTGTGCAGGCGGTGATTGTCGCCCAGATCAGCGGTGCCGTGCTGATGATCGCTGCAGAACGCTGGCGCAAGGAGCGATACAGCCTTCGCGCTAGCCTAAAAAACACGGATGAGCTCACCACGGTCGAATCCCTCGGCATCGGCTCCATCCAGTGCCTCGCGCTCTGGCCCGGCACGAGTCGCTCCATGGTGACCATCGTCGGTGGTTATTTCGCCGGCCTCAGCCCCGCGAAAGCCGCTGAGTTCAGCTTTCTTGTCGGGCTTCCCGTTCTGGCGGGGGCTGCGCTTAAAAAAGGCGTCGACTCGGGCTCCGCCATGATAGCCGTTTTCGGCTGGGAGCATGTGCTTCTGGGCACTGTTGTCGCCGCAATCACCGCCGCGATTGCCGTCAAGTTCCTTGTCGCATTTCTTTCTCGGCACGGCCTTTTCGCCTTCGCCCTTTACCGCTTTGCCCTTGCAGGACTCCTGGGGTGGTATTTCTTCATGTGAAATACTCCTGCAATGGATCAAACCGTGGGACAATGACTTAGACTCTTATTCCCGCCGCCTTTCCTCGAGAGCCCGGCGGATTCAAGACTCCCATCGGGAAATTTCATGGCTGTCGTTCAAAAATTCTCACGGTTATCACGCTTGACGCACTTGGAACGGCTCCTTACCACCGACACCTTTCATACGTAACAGAGGCCGCCGCCAAGCCGCCACC
Source organism: Opitutaceae bacterium (assembly GCA_041652235.1). Lineage (GTDB taxonomy): Bacteria > Verrucomicrobiota > Verrucomicrobiia > Opitutales > Opitutaceae > MWDT01. Next base: position 11,192 of record JBAZHQ010000008.1, read on the forward strand.
CTACACCTTAATCCACCGATCCCATGGCCAATCCGAAACGCAAACAGTCGAAACGCCGCAGTGCCAACCGCCGGGCAGCCAACGCTTTCCAAGCCCCTGAGTTTGCCAAAGACGCCGATGGCGGTCTTTCACGCCCCCATCGTGTAAACCCCAAGACCGGCATCTATCGCGGCCGGCAGGTGTTGAACGTCGAGGCCTAAGTCCTCGCGTCACTCATCCTTTAACACATTTTCCCCAGCGATGGGTTCCTCCGCCGGTAACACCGGTCGAATCGCAGTCGATGCCATGGGCGGCGATCTCGGCCCTTCCGAGGTTGTCGAAGCCGTAAGGCTCGCCATCGAGGAATATCCCTCCCTGCATCCCATCACCCTCGTGGGCGAGGAGGCTCAGTTGTGGCCGCTTCTCAAGCGCGCCCATCTCGACAATCATCCCAAGGTATCTCTCGTGCACGCTGCAGAGGTTATCGAGATGACCGATGAGGTCATGCAGACCCTCAAGCGCAAGCGCGAGGCGTCGATGCTGAAGGCAATCGACTTGGTGAAAGTCGGCGAGGCGTCAGCCGTGGTAAGCACCGGCAACACGAAGATCCTGGTAGCGGCAGGCACTTTGAAACTGCGCACCCTTGAAGGCATCGAAAGGCCGGCTCTCGCCCCTGTCATTCCTCGGGACAAAGGCTATTTCATCCTGATCGACGCGGGTGCGAATCCCGAAGCGCGGACAGATCACTTGGTGCATAACGCAATTTTGGGCACTCACTACTGCCGGGTCGTCCTTGGGGTCGACCAGCCGCGCGTCGGCCTCATGACCATCGGGACTGAAGAGGGCAAAGGCAACGCACTCATCGCCGAAACCCATGATGCGCTGAAACGCATTGGGAGCCTGATCAATTACATCGGCCCGGTTGAGGGGTTTCAAGTCTTTGAAGATCAGGTAGATGTGCTTGTCTGCGACGGTTTCGTGGGCAACATCTGCATTAAAAGCTGGGAGTCCCTGGTCACTTTCTTCTCTACCATTTTGAAGGACGAGTTGAGGGCAAACCCGATGCGCATGGCAGGCGCCAAGCTCGCAGGCGGTGCATTCGCAGCCCTAAAGAAAAGAACTCAACCCGAACGCTACGGTGGAGCACCCCTTCTGGGCTTGCGTGGCAATGTCCTGAAGGCCCATGGATCGGCAAATCGCCAGGCCATCAAAAGCGCGATTCGCGATGCGAGCGAGTTCATCCGAATCGATCTTAACCACAGAATCGAAACCGATGTCGCAAAGGCGAACGAGATCCTGCACCCGGCAGTTCTCGCCTGAAATCCGCCAACGCATCGAACGTCATTCTCTTTACGTCCGACCATGGTCCCTCCCTCGACGGTGATATTGGGCACAGGCTCCTATGCGCCTCCCCGCGTGCTCACCAATGAAGAACTCTCCCTGCAGGTCGATACGACCGACGAGTGGATACGCACGCGCACAGGCATCGTCGAGCGGCGCATAGCGGACTCCGATGTGGCAAGCTCCGACCTGGCCGTAAATGCAGCCCTGGCGGCGTTGGAAGACGCGGAAGTCGAGGCGCATGAGATCGATCTCCTGATCGTTGCAACCATCACGCCCGATTACCAATTTCCGGCGACAGCCTGCATCGTGCAGCGCAAACTCAACCTCCGCTCCACCACGGCCTGTTTCGACCTCAATGCCGCCTGTTCCGGCTTCATCTACGGGCTGGAAACGGCCTCTGCGATGCTGGCCACCGGGCGCTACCGGCATGCCTTGATCATAGGCGTCGAAAAGATGTCATCCGTCATCGATTGGCAGGACCGCAATACCTGTGTCCTCTTTGGCGATGCGGCGGGCGCGGTGGTTATTGGCAACTCCGAAGAACGCCACGTGGGTCTCCTGGGCTGCCGCCTGGGGACTCTTGGCGAAGGCAGCGAGTTGCTCTACATCCCGGGTGGAGGCAGCAAAACTCCTCTCACGGAGGAGTCCCTGCTGGCTCGGGACAATTGTATTCACATGAAAGGCAAGGAGGTCTTTAAACTCGCCGTTCGGGCGATGGAGGACGCCTGCAGGGAAATTTTGGAACAACACAAGCTCTCAGCGGATCAGATCGCCCTCGTGATTCCCCACCAAGCCAATCTGCGCATCATCGAGGCCATCTCCCATTACCTGGGCCTGCCCATGGATCGATTCTACGTAAATGTGGACCGTTACGGCAACACATCCGCAGCTTCAATCCCCCTTGCCCTCGACGAGGCGCGCCGCAGCGGCCGCATTCAACGGGGAGATATCACCTTGCTCGTAGCCTTCGGGGCGGGCTTGACCTACGGTTCAGCCCTGCTTCGCTGGTAATATATTATGCCTTCCCTGCTCGCCCGGGCGCTGCATGCGCTTAGTATCCTCTCCACATTCCTGTGCATCTCCATCGTTTGCGCGCGAGCTGAGCTTGTCTGGACTCCGCAGACCGGCTGGCAAATCGAGGGAGGCGCGCTCTCGGGCTTGGCCGGCACCGATGCCCGCAACGCCCTTGCTCTGATGAACAAGGCGCGTGCCGCGGAGGAAAAAGGGCACCGCCATTCGGCAATCTCAAGTTACAACAAGGTCTTCAGAAAATATCCGAGCTCCATCTATTCGGCCGAAGCCCTGTTTCGCGCAGGCAAGCTTTACCATGCGCGCAAGCAGTACGCAAAAGCCTTCGAATCTCTCCAACAAATTCTCGCCCGTTATCCCAACACAACCCGCTTCAACGACGTCATCGGCGAGGAATATCGCATAGCAAGCGCGCTTCTCGACGGCGCGCATCCTCGTTACTGGGGCTGGCTCCCCGGCTTTCGCAGCCGCGAGAAGGGCATCGTGATCTTTGAGTATATCCTGGCCAACGCCCCCTACAGCGACTACGCCCCGCTGGCTCTCATGAACATCGCCCGCGGGCACCAGAAACTGAGGGATACGGAGGAGGCCATCGATTCCCTCGATCGCATGATCAACACCTATCCGCAAAGCCTGCTTGCACCCGATGCCTATCTGCAGCTTGCCAAGTCTCACGCCGCTCTCGTCGATGGGCCGGCCTACGATCAGACGTCCACCAAAGACGCCGCCACCTACTTCGAGGATTTCATTATCCTATTCCCCAACGACCCCGGCGTCTCCACTGCTGCAAAAGGCATGTCAGACATGAAGACGGTGCTCGCCCAGAGCAAAATCATGATTGGCGACTTCTACTTCTACAAGCGCTCCAACTACACCGCGGCAAAGGTCTTTTATAACGAAGCCATCACCGACTATCCTGATTCGGTCGTCGCAGCAAAGGCCAAGAAACGCCTGGCGGACATCGATGCGGATATTGAAAAGCACAAGCCCAAGTTCGGTCCTGATGGGAAGATCATTCCTCCGAAAAGAAAGCGCTTCTACTTTTTCTAAACGAGGCCTGCCATGCCTGCCCGCTTGCACCTGCTCCTCGGCGCCTGCTGCCTGGCTCTAGCGGTTACACTGGCCTGCGTCGGCTGCTCGCACTACCGGATGGGCACGGGAGCTCCGTTGGCGTTCAAAACCCTCTACGTCGCCCCTGTGAGCAGCGAGGCGCTTGCACCCCAGGCCCGCGCCATTGTGGGCGCCCGCATCAGGGAAAGCTTCATTAGGGACGGTCGTGTAACCCTTGTCTCCTCATCCGAGGAAGCCGACGCCACCCTTCGGGTCACCCTCAAGCATTACGGCCGCGAAGCCACGGTTTCAAAGGCCAGCGATGCGGGGCTCGCGAGGAAATTTTCACTCACTTTGCAGGCCGAGTGCACGCTCACGACCCGAGATGGCAGAGACCTCTTTTCCGCGCGCAAACTTCAGGCCCAACAGGAAGCCTACGTCGACAGCGGCCAGCTCCAATCCGAATACGAAACCCTGCCCTATCTCGCGGATCAACTGGCCCGGGATGTGACGCACGCGACGCTGGACACGTGGTAGCGCCTCGTTTTCGCTCCCCTTCGGTTTTGTTTCCCGCATAGGATGCAGCGTATGCACTCCGTCATTCTCGCCCCCTCCCTCCTTGCCGGAAATCACGCCGCTCTCGGCGAGAGCGCAAAAACAGTGCAAGAGGCCGGCCTCGCATGGCTCCATGTCGATGTGATGGACGGGCATTTCGTCCCCAACCTGACTTTCGGTCCCGAGGTCGTGGCAGCCCTGCGTCGCGCGGGAATCACGCTTTTCTTCGACGTTCACCTGATGCTCGATGAGCCCCACCGCTTCATCGAGCCGTTCGCCAAGGCCGGAGCCAACCTCATCAGCATCCACATCGAGCCGTCCTGCGACCATGCGGGCACCCTTGCCCGCATCCGCAAGCTGGGTTGCAAAAACGGCATCGTCCTCAATCCGGGCACTCCCGCCTCCGCAATCGAGCCCTGCCTGGATCAGGTGGATCTTGTGCTTGTGATGACCGTGCAGCCCGGTTTCGGCGGCCAGCCCTTCAGGCGCGACATGCTGCCCAAGCTTCGCCAGATCGACACTTGGCGCAGGGAACGCGGCTTGAAGTTCCGCCTGGAGGTGGACGGCGGCATCGACGCCTCAAACGCCCTTGAATGCCGGGCCTGCGGCGTGGACACCTTCGTCGCCGGCACCACCTTCTTCAAAGCCGCGGATCGCAAGGCCCTCTCCGCCCAATTCGCCGCGATGTAAATCCCACCGCATTCTCCACGCCGCTGAATTCATTTTAGCTCCTAGCTCCTAAATCCTAGATTCTATTTAGCCCCCGCAATGGCCGCCGCTTCCCTCAGACCCAAAGCTAACGTCACTCATCCGGACTTGGAAAACGTCCTGATTACCCCCCAGGCCATCAAGCGCCGCCTGAAGCAACTGGGTAGTGAGATTGTGAACACCTATGGCAACGAGGAGATCACCGTCATCTCCATCATGAACGGAGCCATCTTTTTCACAGCCGACCTCCTTCGCCAGATCGACAATCCCGTCCGCTTGGATTGCATCCGCATCTCAAGCTATCGCAACGCCGCCAAGTCCGTGGGCACTCCCCGACTCATCCATAGCCTGACCCTTGATATTGCGAACAGGCACGTGCTGCTGATCGACGACATTCTCGACACGGGCAAAACCATTTCCCTTGTAGTAAACCTCATCCAGAAGCTCCACCCAGCCAGCATCCGCACCTGCGTTTTACTGGATAAGCGTGGACGCCGGGAAGTGCGCTTCGATGCGGACTTCGTGGGCTTCCAAATCCCCGACAAATTTGTCGTCGGCTACGGCCTTGATTTTGCCGAACGCTATCGGAATCTCCCCTGTATCGGAGTGCTCAAGTCCCACCTCCAAAATCCTCCCGAGTGGAGTTGACGGCAGATAGAATCGAGGAGCGAGGAGCGAGAAACGAGAATGGGCGTGTTGCTTCGCAACGCGCCGACAGCAACACCCTTTGGGGTGCATCCTGAAGGTGTAAATCCAGTTCTCTATACTTGCGGCGAACGCAGTGAGTTACACTTAACGCGCCTGCGCCCATTCTCGCTTCCCGCTCCTCGCTTCTCTCTTTCAGTTCAATACTCCGCAAGAAACCGTTCTATCGCCACACCCACATCGATGTGCCCTTCGCGGACCGCATGACCGTAGTGCCGAAGGAAAGGAACGAAATGGTGCGTCGCGGTCGCCACCTCGCGCAAAAACAGGCGCGCCATCGGGCCTCCCGTTTCCAGGTATCCCGATTCCTTGAACCGCTTAATCGTGGCATCCACGTCATAGGGAACCGCCAGGTGGCGGACCTCCCATCCATCCTTCATGCTTTCCAACAAGGCGAACTGTGCCGCGGTATGGCCGTCCAAGGGCAAACCCACCGCGCCCAGATTCACGATGCTGCGCCCGCGCCAGAGTCTCTGGCCCGGAAGATGATTGTGCCCCCTGACGATCCATGGCTCCTGCGTTCCCTCGAACATGGGCTCCAGCACCTCATCGGGCGTGTGCATGAATACGGAGTCGTGATCGTTCCTGAAAGAGGCATGGACAAAGAGAAGACCCGGAGCCTCGGGCAGGCTGAGAGTCAATGGAAGGGCGGCCATATCGCGCCGCACTCCCTCGTCGCATTGATCCACCGCCCAACGAACAGGCGCAAAATGAGCCGCGCTCCACTCGGGAGACGCCCTTTCGGTCCCGTAATCGTACACATAGCGCTCGTGATTGCCGCGCAACACTGGGATCTCCAATTCGCAAACCCTCCTCCAGCAGGCGATCGAATCGGGAGCCCCGTCCACAACATCGCCGACAACGACGATGCGATCCGGACGAATCCGCCCGATCTCCTCCAACACCGCATCGAGCGCCGCCAGATTCCCATGGATGTCTCCAAAGACCGCTATCCGCATGACGTAAAAAGAGTCCCTCCTCCTCCCCCTTTGCAACCAAATGCTGAGCGCAATTCATCCTATGAATTCTGTGTCGCTGTGGTTCAAATATAAGTGAGGATCCAGAACTAGGTCCCCAGGCAGCAATCCTCGCAATTGGGGCGGGCGACGACACCGGGATAGGGTTCGTCCGAGTAATGCCGGGATGGCTCGGCCATGAGGTGCCGATCGCAGATCGCGAACAACTCCTTCTCCGTAGCCGCCCGCCGCATGTCGCGCAGGAATGCTCCCTGCGGATCGACGCTCTGGCCGACAAAATTCAAGAATTTCTTGATCCGGGCGACCTGCAACTTCTCGGGTATTTCCGGAGTGGCGAGAGAGCGATACAGCAGCTCCACATAGCCGCGCACATCGGCAAGAGTGACCGGCGCGACGGGCTCGCCGGCAAGGCGCGCCCTGATCTGCGCGAAGATCCACGGATTGCGAACGGCGTGCCGGCCGATCATCACGCCCGCTGCCTTCGTGCCCGCAAGCACCGCGCAGGCCTTGGATGCCGAGGATATCTCGCCGTTGGCAAGCACCGGGCAGCGCACCCGCCCGACTGCGGCGCCAATGAGGTCGTAGCGAACATCCCCCCTGTACATCTGCTTCACGACCCTGCCGTGGACGCTCAACAGGTCCACGCGGTTTGCGTCGATCAAGTCCAGCACCTCCTCGAAATGAGCCGTGTCCTCGAAGCCCAGGCGCATCTTCACCGTGAAGAGCCCCGGGACGATCTCTCTCAACGCGCACAGAATCTCCGCTATCCTCGCGGGTTCGCGCAACAGTCCTCCCCCGACATTCTTCTTGTACACCTTGGGCGCCGGGCAGCCGAGATTCAGATCGATCCCGGCGATGGGATGCTTCAGTAATTCCGCGATCGTGCGCTCCAGGTGGCGGATGTTCTCGCCGATCAATTGGGCGAAAACCGGGCGGCCCGTATCGTTCTCGTCGATCGAGCGAAGAATGTGGCGCTCGGGAGTGGACTGCGGATGAACCCGGAAGAACTCCGTGAAAAAATAATCGGGCGCGCCAAAGCGCGCGATCACTCTCATGAAAGACAGGTCCGTGACGTCCTGCATGGGCGCCAGCGCCGTCAGCGGCTGGCCGGGAACCAGACAGGGGGGAAGCGAAACAAAAGTCATTCCGGGCTCAGCCCCAGGGTTGCTCACTTTTCCGGATCTTCGTCCTCGTCCTCATCTTCGTCTTCGCCCTTTCCCTCGTCCTCGTCTTCCCCGGCTGCGCCTTCGTCGACTGCCTCGGCCTGTTGCTGCTTCATCACGCGCTCCAGCACTTCCGTCATATCCTCGACGGATTCCAGGACAGCGCGGACGACATAGATCGGACGCTGGTGCTGGATGGCCAGCACAATGGAATCGCTCGGACGGGCGTCGATCTCGATGATCTTCTTCCCGAGCTCGTTCTCCATCTTGATGAGAATTCTGGCGAAGAACGTACCCTCGTTCACATCGTTGATCACGATGTGCTCAAGCGAGGCGCCGAGCCCGATCAAGATGTGGCCGATGAGATCGTGCGTGAGCGGCCGCTCCTTCTTCACGCCGCCGATCGCCATCTGCATGGCATTGCCGACCAAAGGATCCACATAGATGACGAACGTCTTCTCATCAGTGCCCAGAAAAACGGCGCAGCCGTTAGCGGTGGGCATCACGCCTTTGATTGAGATGGCGACCACTTCTTTTGGCATATCTATATGGTTGGCGCGATTTCTCAGGGCGCAAATTATTTCAAGCGATCTTCGCGGCCAGGCAAAGGTTGCGGGAACACGGAATTGCTTTTTTTAACTGCAAAGAATCCAAGAATCAAAGATCGAACCTTTGTTTCTTTGCAGTTAAGGCCTGTCTTCTTTCTATTTCTGGCCTCTTTGGCTGCGGCTACACCGCTAAAATGGGCTGACGGTCACTCGAAGCCCAGGAGACTGATTCCCCAGCTCTTCGCCTGGGCGACGACGGCAGGCCGGTCGAGCATGATCACTTTCCCCGCCTCCAAGGCGGCGAATTGCAGCCCCGCCTCCCGCATCGTCTCAAGCGTGCGCAATCCGAAACAGGGCACATCGAAACGATAGTCCTGGTGAGCCTTGACCGTCTTCACAAAAAGAGCCCCCTCGGCCTTGAAAGCCCCGGCACGGCGAAGCATCTCGTCAGTGCCCTCGAAGGCCTCGGCGGCAAGAACCGTGCCTTTTCGAACCACGCAGCCCTGCCCGATATCAAGCCGGGCGCACTCGCGGGCGATGTGGATGCCGTGCTCGATGTACTCGCGTTCGATCGGAAAATTCCGCCCCGTCATGCATCCTGGCGAAGCGAGGTGATCGTCCAGCCAGGCCCTGGCATCGAGCATCCCGATGCCGAGATCCTCGATCTCACCGGCGATGGCGCCAAAGATCGTCTCCGCGTTACGGCGTTTCAGCGAAAGGAGAAGCTGGGCGGCCTTGAGATCCGGATGCAGCCCCTTGAACAGGCGCTTCGGCGTGATCTGGCCGGCCATGAGCGCATATCCGGCCCCCATGTCGCGCAGGGCCTTGAGCATTCTTCCAAGCTGGCCCACCTTGATCAGGCGGCGCTCCGGCTCCGGCACCGACTCCACAAGGTCCGGCCGCGTCTCCTCCTCGAACGAAATCAGCCTGAGCGACAAGCCTTCGCGCCTGATCGCATTCGCAATAAGAAGAGGATAGATACCCTGGCCGGCGATCAGCGCAATCGGACGGCGCGGGTTGAAATCGTGAGGGACAAAAGCAGTTGGCACGAGAGAAGCAAATGCGCCTAAGTCTGCGCGCCGTAGTATTTCTTGTAACTGCGGTAGTACCGGTAATTCGAGTAGTACTCGATGCGGCGGGGCGAAAGCCCGTTGAGAATGATGCCAAGGATCTCGTTCTTGCCGCTCCGGAGCGCCTTTACGTACAGCCGGATGTGCTTGCGATAGGCCCGATTGAAACGGCACACGTAGATCACCTCGTCGATGCGCTCAGCGATCAACAGGGAGTCCGTCACCGCGCCAAGGGGAGGAGAATCGACAACGATGAGGTCGAACCGGTGCTTGAGCTTTTCAAGCAACTGGGCGAAGGCGACGCTCTCGAGAAGCTCGGAGGGAGTCTTGGATCGGCCGCCGGAGCACAGCAAGGTGAGGTTCTCCGCCACTTTTACGAGGCCCAGATTCGGATTGCCCACGAGATCCGACTCCAAGTCGGCCCCATTCTCGTACCATGAAATCAGACCGCTGTTGTTGGGCTGCTTGAAATGACGATGCAGCATCGGTCGGCGCAGGTCGCAGTCGATCAGCAGCGTGCTGCGCCCGTGCCGGGCAAAGCTGCCGGCAATATTGCAGGAGATCAGCGTTTTTCCCTCTCCCGGAATGGTGCTCGTGACCAGGATGGACTTCGGGAAGTCCAGCTTGGAGTGGATTTTTACGGAACTGTAAACACTCAGGAACGCTTCAAGGCCGGGCGTCTGCTTGTTGTTGAGAACGATCTGGTATTTATCCTCGTCCTTCACGTTCCCCATATCGGGCACAATGCCCAGCAATGTCACGCCGATGAAGTGCTCGACGTCCCAGGCGCTCTTGATGCGATCATCCACGAAACTCAGCCCGACCGCCACGGCGACGAAGACCAGAACGAAAACGCCCGTGCACGTCTTCATGATGCGGGTGATGTTCGGCGTATATGGAGCCCCGGAGGGAACCGCCTTGTCCAGGGGATGGAGCGGAATCTTCTCAAGATTCTTGGTTGTATTGATCTGGTTGAGACGGTCCAGAATTTCCATGAAGTTCTTTTTGGACACCGTCTCCTCGTTCTTGAGGCTGTCGTATTCGGTGCGCAGATCGCGCAGGTTGAAAAACGCCTGCTCCTGCACTTTCTTCTCCTTCTCGAGGGATTGTTCGGAACTTATCACCTTCTCCAGGCGCGTCTGCAACTCGGCGACGGCGAGCTTTACGGCCCTGTCGAGCTGCTCCTGAGCGACGCTGATGCGGTTGGAGACCTCTATCATCTTCGGATGACGCTCAAGATATTTCTCGGCCAGGATGGATTCCTCGCGGGAGAGATCGGCCACTTGATTCTTCAGGTTCGGAACCTGATCGTAATTCGCGATGAGATTTATCTCCATCAGGTTTCTGCCTTCCTTGAGAAAGGTCTGAACCTGGGCGAATTGCGATTCGATCTCGATGCGCGCCAGCCGAGTCTTTGTCAGATCCGCCTCGACCGCCTGGAGGCGGTTTGCGATGAGATTCGAGCTGTCGTCGAGGGAAACCAATTGATGCTGCTGCATGAAGCGCTGAACCTTGGCGGCAGCCTCCTCCGATTCCTTCCTCATCTGATCGGCGCGCTGTTTCATCCACTCGACTGCGAACTCGTTTTTCCCTCCCACCTGGTCGAAAAGGTGCTGCATGAACTGCTCGACATACCGGTTGGCGACGATGCTTGCCGCCTCGGGATCGCGGTGCGTTGCGGTGATGCTGATGAGATAGCTGTTGCGAACGGATCCGATATCGACGCCCGCAAGCACCTCCCCGGCAGAGGGCGGCGCAACGCCTGCAGGAAGGTTCTTGAGATACGGACGCTGGAGAATCTTCACCTCGTCGGGAGAGAGGGACTGAACGACCCTCGATCGCAGACTGGAGCTGCGGAGCACCTCGATGTAGGTGTTGATGTCCACCTCGGAAGTGACCTCCGGACTCGAAACGCCCTGGGTTGTCACGATCTTATCGGGCTTCTCGAACTGCATCGTGGCCCGACTCATGTAAAGGGGCGTTTCCCGGGATTGGTAGTAACCCAAGCTTATCGAAATGAGCAGCGCGAGGGGCAGTGCGATCCAGAGCCGCTCCCTCAGGATGATATAATAATCGCGCAGCGTGCGATGCTCGATGATTTCATCATCTTCCTTTGCATGCGCCGGAGAGACCGGAATGGGAGGTTTTTGCTGCTGTGCGTCGGCCATCGTATTGCTCGTGTGAGGTCAGATGATGCGCTGCGGCACAAAGATAACGTCTCCCGGCTCAAGCTCGAGTGAAGTGTCGTCGGCCTTTCTGGCACCTTTGCCTTTGATGATGCTTTCCACATTAACCACAAACACTTTCGCCACCCTCCCATCAGGTGTGAAACGCGTCACCTTTACCTCGGTGCCCTTTGCGGTGTCGTTGAAGCCGCCGGCGCGCGTCACAAGATCCAGCACTGTCATCACGGTCTCCGCAGGCAGAGGATAACGTCCGGGATTGCGAATCTCCCCCTGGATCGAGACCTCGCGCTGCGCATACTCCTCGACGTTGATCGTCACCTGGGGGTTGCGGAGATAACGACCTTCGCGATAGGCGACCTCGACCGCCTTCTCCGCATCGCTGATCATCAGGCCCGCAAGCACGACCTCACCCAAATATTTGAGATTCACGCAACCCTTGGCATCGACGCGAACGATGCTAGTGAGCTCATCCTCCTGCACAATCGCAATGCGCAGGCGGTCTGTGTTGGCGATTTTATACGGCTTGGCCTTCTTCGGCGCTCCGGCGGCCTCTTCGGCAGGGAGCGACGCGCAAAACACACCGGCGAGAAACATCGCGGCCATGATGATTCTCATTGAAGGAAAGCAGCGCATGATGCCTGGATTTATCATGTGTGTTCGAACATCACCATCTTGAGGACAGTGTCAGAGTATAAGCACTGCGAGTAAAATCCGCATCGGCATACGACGACCAATTATGCATGAAGACGTAAGCGGCGGCGGCTTTCAAATGGTCGTTCATCGTATAGTTCAGGTCGAAGCTATAAGAAAAATATGTATCCGTTCGTCCAAGACCCTCGACGCCGAGGAATTTGCTCTGCCCGACGCCCGCGGTACCGCCAACCGACCACTTTGCGCTGTAGGAGAAATTGGCGCTCAGCGACGCGGACAGGGTGTCGGTGGAGAGATTGGTCGAGGTCGTGCTGAAATCCTTGGACAAGGAACCGGTGACCATAAAACGCTTGCTGACATTCCAGGTCGTCGAGGCGTTCGCCATCCACGAATCGAAGGTCTCCTTAACCTTGCCGTCGGAGATACGAGTCTGAACGCCGCCTCGAACGCTTCCATTCAGCTTGGGAAGGATGCGCCCCGATACGCCGAACGACAACGCATGATCGGTATTCGTGGTCTCAATGGAGGAACGTTCCCGCCTGTACCGATATCCGAGAAAGAGATCCCGTTCGGTCGTATAGACGTAAAACAAGTCGGCATTGGCGCTGATCGACGTGGAATCGACCAAGTCGGTGTTGTCCACAAAGTCGCGCTTGTTCACGCCGACTCCGCCCGAGAGCGAATAGCGATCAATCACCGGATATTTCAAATTGAGGTCGGCCCTGTAATCCCAGGACTCGCTTCGTATATTCGCCGCAGAGTCCGCACGGCTTTCCCTGGCCACGCCCAACAGCAGGGAGCCGGTGGTGCGACCGGTCTGTTTCGTGAACTCCAACGAGAACGAGGGGTTGTTGAAATTCTCGGTGGTAAGCTTGTTGTATCGCACCGAATTGACGGAGACGGAGGCATCCACGCCTATCAATCCCGCGCGCCGGGCATAGTCCGCCGAGAGGGTGAACGCAGATGAATAGTCG
>JBAZHQ010000008.1:24140-33903 GCA_041652235.1 Opitutaceae bacterium
AGTCGCCCTTCGCATCGGCGTTCGCATAGAGATTGGAGTCCCAACCGAAGACCGCCACACCGGTGACAAAGAGCTTGTCCCTCCCATCGTTAAGGGAAACGAGCGCACGGGCAGGCAACGCGGAGATTCCCAAGCATACCATGCCCGCCAATGTCGTGCGCGAAGATAATTTCAAGTGCATGAACCTCAGTGCGAGAAAAAGAATGAATCCCCCCTTGGTCTCCATTATTGCGATTTATTGCCGATGCGGGATGGGCTCACCGTAAATTGAACCGGCAGATCGGCGGGAGCCACAGGGATCGCCACGATTTCATCTGCCATTTCATCGAAGGGGGAAGGAGAGCGGTTGTCGGCGGTGGCATTGTCGTTTTTGCGCTGAGAAGTCTCGAAATAGACCGTGCTCTTTGCCATGCAGGCCATGGTGACCTTCTTATCGAGCGCGCCCATCGTATCGGCGGGTATTGCCTGAATCTGAATCGAGCAAGGCGCCCCGAATGCGCCGGGCGTGATGACCGCCTGCTGCCCGGATCTCAGATTCTGGCCTCCCATGTCATAGTCGCCGCCACGCACCGTCACGTCGCCTTCAATCAGGGAAACCGTGGTCTGCTTGTCACTGGTTTCGATGACCACCTTGCGCCCCCGGATGGCGACCGATCCGTGCTGCGTGCGATAGGTCATTGTGCTTCCCGCAACCATCTTGGAAGTGCACAGGCCGATTGTGCCGCGCGACAGCATGGAATTTGTCTGGGAAATGGAGGGCTCCATTTCCATGTCGGTACGATTCGGCGTAAAGGGTTCCTGCACGAAACGCTTCACCTCGAGCTTCGTATCCTCATCGAAGAAAATTCCCGTGCCGTTTGAGAACACCATGGCATTCGTCGCATCCTTCTTCGTCTCCACAATCGTGCCTTGTGCCGAGTGCACCGATTTGTTCGTCAGATCCTCGATCTTTTCGCCGGTGTTGATCTGGGCCGATCCTTCAACATCCGCCACGTAGAATTTGCTGGTGGGGTTCTTCTTACGCGGGTTCTCGGCCGATGCAATCGATAGGCCCATGGAGACAGCAAGGAGCGCCGCAGAGAATGCGTAAAAGTATCTGGGGAATGCATTCATGGTAATGGGAGTTGAGCCGAGACAGTAAGGGGAATGATTAGACTGGATCGATACTAGGGGTTTTACCCTATACGATACAAGTCAAATCGGAATCCGCAAATCTACCCGGCTAATTATGGAGTATCGGTCGATCCCCCCGAGGAATCAAGGCCCCAGTCAGAAATAGGTAGAATATTATGCGATATTAAAGAATATCTCCGTATTCCGGATGAGAAATCGGAGGCTTTCCCACATCAGGATGTCACTCGTGCAGTTCAAGATACGACCAGATTAATGATCTTGTTTGGCACATAGATCACTCTCTGGATCTTCTTCCCGACAAGATGCGGCGACACACGAGGATTCTCGTTGGCCAGGCGGAGCGCATCGTCTTGAGAGAGCCCGACGGGGACGAGTTGGTCTCCGCGATGCTTGCCGTTAACCTGAAAGACGAGCTTTGCCTGGTCGCGCGCGAGTTTGGCCGGATCGAACTGAGGCCAGGGGGCCGACAGAATGGAGGGTTGTTGCCCCAGCCTTTCCCAAAGTTCCTCGGCGATATGCGGAGCGAAGGGGGCAAGCAATTGCAGCAAGCTCAGAAGCGTGCGGCGGTTTATTTTCGTCACCTTCTGGATGGCGTTAACCAGAATCATCATCTGCGAGATCGCAGTGTTGAGCCGCAGATTCTCGATATCGTCGCCGACCTTCTTGATCGTCTCGTGGAGCAGTTTCTCGAGTTCGGGAGCATCGACGGTCTCATCGGTGATTTTTGGATTGGGATTGCCATCCTCGCCAATGCATTCGCGCCAGACTTTGAAGAGAAAGCGATGCACTCCTTCGATGCCGCGCGGATTCCACGGCTTCATGTCCTCCAGCGGCCCGAGGAACATCAGGTAGAGGCGCAGGGTGTCCGTTCCATGGCTGCTGATGATGGAGTCGGGATTGACGACGTTGCCGCGACTCTTGGACATCTTTTCCCCATCCTCGCCAAGGATGATGCCCTGGTGGAAGAGTTTCTTGAAAGGCTCATGCTGCGGGACCACGCCGATATCGAAGAGCACCTTGTGCCAGAAGCGGGCGTAGAGGAGATGCAACACCGCATGCTCGGCGCCGCCAACATACAGATCGGGAACGCCCCAATAACGCAAAAGCTCGGGAGAGGCTATGGCTTGAGGATTCCGCGGGTCGAGATAGCGCAGGTAGTACCAGCACGATCCCGCCCATTGCGGCATGGTGTTCGTCTCACGGCGGGCGCGCACCCAGGAGTTTCCCAAGGGACGGGGCTTGGATGCGGGAACCGAGGCGCCTGACTCGACGTTGAACCAGATCTCAAGCCATTCGGGGACATTCGCCAGGGGACTCTCACCCGTGCCGCTGGGCAGGTAGCTCTGCACTTCGGGCAATTCAAGGGGAAGGCTTGCCGCAGGCAAAGGCAGCGCGAAATAGCTTGTGCCGTCCTGCACATAGCTCACCGGCGAGGCGGGAAGATCCGCGCCGCGCTTGGATGCCGCCAGGGCGTAGTCCGCCTCGCTGACCCACACGATGGGGAACGGCTCGCCCCAATAACGCTGCCGGGAGAAGAGCCAGTCGCGCAGTTTGTAATTCACCGAAGCCTTGCCGATTCCGCGCTCCGCGAGGTTCGAGGTGATGCGTTTCTTGGCATCCTCCCAATCGAGGCCGGAATAGGACCCGGAGTTGACGAGTTTGCCGTCGCCCACGAAGGGCAGCCTGCATTCGGCGCCGTCCTTGGGAGCGATCACTTGAACGACCGGAAGCGAGTACTGTTTGGCGAATTCGAAATCGCGTTCGTCGTGCGCCGGCACAGCCATGATGGCGCCGGTGCCGTAGCCCATCATCACATAGTCCGCGATCCAAATGGGAACACGCGCGCCATTGACGGGGTTGATGGCATATGAGCCGCTGAACACGCCCGACTTGTCCTTGGCGAGGTCCGTGCGCTCGAGGTCGCTCTTCGCGGATGCTTTCCTGCGATAGGCGAGCACTTCCGCCTTCTGATCCGCCGTGGTGATCGAGTCGACAAGCGGATGCTCGGGGGCAAGCACCATGTAGGTGCAGCCAAAAAGCGTATCGGGGCGGGTCGTGAAGACCTTGAGGTCGCCGGCTCCGGGAGTCTCAAGCTTGAAAACAAGCTCCGCGCCCTCGCTGCGGCCAATCCACGCTTCCTGCATGCGCTTGGTCGAGTCGGGCCAATCGACATCCTTCAGATCGGCAAGCAGGCGCTCGGCATAGGCGGTGATGCGAAGCACCCATTGGCGAAGGTTCTTTCGCTCGACGGGGAAGTGTCCCACCTCGCTCGTGCCATCGACGACCTCCTCGTTGGCAAGGACGGTCCGCAACTCGGGGCACCACCAAACGGGGCGCTCATCGACGTAGGCCAGCCCCAGTCTGAAGAGCTGGAGAAAAATCCACTGGGTCCATTTGAAGTAGGTGGGGTCGGTCGTGTCCACCTCGCGGTCCCAATCGTAGGAGAAACCGAGCGCCTTGATCTGCCGGCGGAAGTTCGTGATGTTGTTGCGTGTGTTGCTGGACGGGTGCGTTCCCGTCTTCACCGCGTGCTGCTCGGCGGGAAGACCGAAGGCGTCCCAGCCTATGGGATGCATCACATTGAAGCCCTTGGCCCTTTTGTAGCGCGCCACGATATCGGTGCCCGTGTATCCCTCGGGGTGGCCGATGTGCAAGCCCGCGCCGGACGGATAGGGAAACATGTCGAGCACGTAGTATTTTGGCTTCGACAGATCGTCGAGAGTCCGGAAGGTGTGGTTCTTCTCCCAGAACGATTGCCAATGCGGCTCGATAGAGAGAAACTCGTAGTCTTTGCAATGCGTAGCCATCGTGTGAAACAAATTATCGTGAGCTTTTCCTCCCATGCGTCAATGCCGCCTGCGATGAACCGGTGCATCCCGACGGCGGGCCTGATCCGGATCTTCGCTTTTGTCCTCTGCGTCGCCTCGACATTGCTCTCGATCGCGCCTGTGGAGGCCCGGGCGGACATGCAGCGCGGGTTCAAGCGGCTGCTCGATTCCGTCGTCCGCATCGACGTGAGAGAAATCGAGTTCGAGGCGGGAACGAAGCGCTTCGCCGAGAGCATCGGTTCGGGCGTCATTTTTTCCGAGGACGGCCTGGTGCTCACCAACGCACATGTCGTGAGCCCGCGTGCGGTGACGATCATCGTGACCCTTGCGAATCTCGAGCGGGTGAACGCCTCCTTCGTGGGTTGGGACCATTGGACCGACCTGGCGGTCCTGCGCCTCGACGCCGGGGATCTGCGCAAACGCAACCTGAATTTCGCCCATGCGGAATTTGGCGACAGCGACAAGCTTTTCGCCGGGGAGGTCGTTTTCGCAGTGGGAACGCCCCACGGTCTGGCGCGCACGGTCACCCGCGGAATCGTCTCCAACAACAACCGTTATTTCGAGGACAGCAGGGGCGTGAGAGGCTACGAAACGGGAGCCTTCAACACCTGGCTGCAGACGGACGCGGCGATCAACCCCGGCAATAGCGGAGGCCCCCTGGTCACCGAAAATGGAAAGGTCATCGGCATCAACGCCCGGGCCTACGTGGGCGCTGACAACCTGGGCTTCGCCATCCCGGGGAACGTCGCACGAAACATCGCCGAGAGCCTCGTGAAGAAGGGATCGATCCAGCGGAGCTACATCGGCGTGATACCCGGGGCGCTCCAGGATCTGGAGCAATTCTATAGTTTATCCGTGAATACAGGAATGCTGGTCAACAGCATCGACGTCGGCTCTCCCGCAGCCAAGGCGGGCCTCCGCGGCGGCGACATCATCCTCGCGATCGACGGCGAAAAGGTGGACGGCCGCTTTCCCGAGCAGTTGCCTCCGATCCAGAATCTCATCGCCTCAAAACCCGCGGGGACCCGGCTGATCCTCACAGTGAAGCGGAATGGCGATGCCAAGGATATTCCGGTGATCACCGAAGTGCTGGAAAGCCGCCAGGGGGAGGAATGGGCCTTCGAGAAATGGGGGCTCAGTGTTCGCAAGGTATCCAAAGCCTACGCACGGGAAAACCAGCTCAGCGACGCGACCGGGCTGCTGGTCATAGGCGTCCAGGCGGGATTCCCGGCGGACGTGGCCGGGCTCGTCCGGGGCGATATCATCATGACGGTCAACCACAACGTCATTGCGGACCTGGAGACGGCGAAGAAATTGCATGCCTCCTTCGAGGCCCATCCTGAGCCCACGCTGGTAGAAGCTCGACGCAATCGCAGCGTCTCGCTCTATGTGTTGAAGCCATGACAACGTCTTTCAGTTTCTTTTCCCGCGCGCTTCGCTTCTCCCTGTCACTCGCCGCTTGTCTTGCGGCGGCGCGCGCCTCGGATCTTGCCGCGCTCTGGGCGGAGCGCGTCTCGTGCACGGCGGCGGTGGAATTCTACGCCGAGACCGAAACCGAGCGCCGGGAGAACACCTCCTTTGGCACCGTGATCGACGAACGTGGGACGATCATTCTCCCTCCGCAGGCGATCAACCTGCGCTTCGCCCCTGACCAGTTGAAGGGATTCAAGGTCTTTTACCCCGGGGACGCGGTGGGATGCCCGGGCGAATATCTTGGAGTGGATGCGCTCACAGGCTGGCATTTTGTGCGAGCTGGTGAAGCGCTCCGCGGACGGTTCAAGCCGGTGACGCGCTTCGCCAAAAAGGCAGCCCAGCCGCCGGGTCTTGCGGAGGATATCTGGGGCATTGGACTCCGTGGAAAAGAAGAGGATTTCCTCCCTTATTTGATGACCAGCCGGGTGGCCATGCTCAACTCGCTCCCCCAGCGCACCGGTATTTCTCAGCATGAGGTCGCGGCGCCCGGATTGCCGGTGTTCGACAATGCGGGCGACTTCATCGGGGTGGGACTCAGCTCTTTCGGACAGAGCTTCATCGAATTCTCCCGGAACGAGCGGGGCGGCTCTCCTGTGATGCTGGTGAACCTGGAGGAAAGCAGCGCCTTTCTCCTGGCGGAGGAAGTGCTCCCCTACTTCGGGCGCGTTCCGAAGAATCTGTTCGGACGCCCGCTTGCCTGGCTGGGCACCTATGGCCTTCAACCCGTCGATCCCGAGGTCGCGCGCTTCATCAAACTGGAGAACCAATCGGCAGCGGTGGTCAGCGAAGTGCTCGATGGAAGTCCCGCCGAAGCGGCGGGGTTGAAGGAGCGCGACATCATCGTCGCTGTCAACGGCAAGCCCCTTCCCCGCTTCAAGCCCGACCGCGTGGTCACCACATTCATCGATCGCGAAGTCGATCGCTGTCTTCCCGGAGATCCCTTCTCCCTCACAGTGCTCCGCGACGGCAAGCGGATCGAGGCGAAGGCTATCCTGGCGGACGCGCCCCGGCTCTCGCGCGAGGCCCCCCGCCGCTATTTCGAACGCGTAGGCCTGAGCGCCAGAGAGTTCGTCTATTCGGATGCCGTCATGCGTCGCGTCAAGGCTTCGGAAAGCACCGGAGTAATCGCCCACTTTGTGAAACCCAGCGGCCCCGCAGGCTCCGCAGGCCTGCAAACGGATGACTGGATCAAGGAGATCGACGCCGTGGAGGTGAAGACTTACGCCCAGGCGGTCGAGCGTCTTGCGGTCATCGAGGGAGACCTCATGCGCAGCGAATTCGTTTTGCTCGTGAGCCGCGGCGGCGAAACCTCCGTGTTGAGAGTCAAACTGAAATAGGCGCGCGCTTCGTTCGCGGCCAAGATTGCCAAGGACGCCAAATACCCAAAGGCTTTTCACCATGTTTACCGGAATCGTCGAAGAAACAGGCAGGGTTTTGTCCTTCACCAGGGAAGACAAGGCCTGGCGCTTGAAGGTGGCCGCCAGGGCGGTTCTCAAGGATCTCTCGCAGGGCGACAGCATCGCGGTCAACGGCTGCTGTCTCACGGTTGTCGGGTTTGGCGGCAACACGCTCGAATTCGACCTCCTCGAGGAAACCGTCCGGCTTACCAATCTCGCCGCGCTCAAGCCGGGTTCGCTGGTGAATCTGGAACGCAGCCTGGCCTTCGGAGGCAAGATGGGGGGGCATTTCGTCACCGGCCACATCGACGGCCAGGGAACGATCGAGATTTTCGAGAGGCGCGGAGCCGACATGTATCTGAAGCTGCGCACGCCGGAGGGATGCGGCCGCTATCTCATCCACAAGGGAAGCATCGCGATCGACGGCATCTCCCTCACCGTGGCTGAGACCGAAGGCGACAGCCTCGCCGTCTGGCTCATCCCCCACACCTGCGAAGTCACCAATCTCCGGGCGCGGCACGCGGGAGAGAAGGTGAATCTCGAATTCGACATGCTCGGAAAATACGTCGAGAAGCTCCTTACCCTTAGAAACTAAGCCGCTTTCATCATCCTTAATTCCGCAGACAATTGCCACTACCGAGCAAAGCGACATCAGACAAAAGGCGCAAAAACTCACAATAAGAAATCCGTACAGAAACGGGTCCATTCGCTTGGATGGTGAATGAAACACACACAAGATTCTAAGTCTCTTTTTTCGTGCTTTTTCGTGCCTTTTTGTGGCCATTCAACTGCGTTTTCTAAGATCATAGCTTCTTCCCATGCGCGCCGTCCTCAACACTCTCGTCGATGAACTCACCAGGCTGAAGGCCTCGGGGGTGAAGACTGTGTCCGTGTCGGACGAATCCCTTGCCGCGCTCAAAAGCGCCCTGCGTCGCCGCTTCCAGAACAGTCCCGCTCCAGCACAACCGGCAGCCGGCCTTCCCCAACATTCCGCCAAGGACAATCCTCCCATCGCTGCAATTCTCGGCACGCCGACGACGCCTCCGATCGCATCGCCCGGCGAACGTCGTCAATCCGTTGAGCCAAAGAAAACCGAAGCCAGGAAATTGCCGCCGCCGGCACCCTTCGCGCTTCCCGCCGGAGACAAAGCCGCCCGATGGAACTGGCTTCTGGAGCGGGTGCTGAACGACCCCGTCTGCAAGGCGAACGTGCGCCCCGGAAAGAAAGCGGTGCTGGGCGTGGGTAGCCTTGAGGCGAAGATCATGTTCGTAGGCGAAGCGCCCGGAGCGGAAGAGGAAATCCAGGGAGAGCCTTTTGTGGGCCCCGCCGGACAGCTCCTCACGCGAATGATCGTGGCGACGGGCTTGAAGCGCGAGGAAGTCTATATCGGCAACATCATGAACTGGCGTCCACAATTGCCGCTCGGGGCCGACGGCCAGCAATACGGCAATCGCGAGCCCACGGAGGAGGAGATGACCTATTGCCTGCCTTTCCTAAGGGCCCAGATCGAGATCGTGCAACCCGCTGTGATTGTGGCCATGGGAGCAACCGCCTCGAAAGGCCTCCTCGGCTTCCGTTCCTTCAAGACCCTCGGCGAAATTCGCGGACGCTGGCATGATTACCTCGGCACGCCCCTTCGCGTGACCTACCACCCCAGTTACCTGCTCAGGAAGGAATCCGAATCCAAGCTCTCGGAAAAGAAAGCCAAGCGCGCCGCCTGGGAGGATTTTCTTGTGATCATGGAGAAGGCGGGGATGCCCATTTCGGAAAAACAACGGGGGTATTTCCTCTGAACAAGCCGACAGGGACGCCGCAGTCGGCCAGTTTTCTTTTGTAAAAAGCGCGTAATCTGCGACAGTTCCGGCAGTCGCGCCCCTGCGATCCTTTACCAGCTCTCACATAATCGTGCAAAAGCCACGCTTCCTTTCAGCAATACTCGCCAGCCTCATTTGCCTGACCAGCACAGCGGCCCTCTCGGCGGACGACATCTTCGATTTCGAGATTCTCCGCTACAAGGCCAGGATGCTGGCCTCGAAACCCTACGAGCAGCGTGCCGTAAGAGTGCCCGAGTGGTTGCTGATGCCGCAATTCTCGTACGATCAGCACCGCGAGATACGCTTCAAGCCGAGCCAGGCTTGGTGGCTGCGCGCTAACCTCCCTTTTCAGCTCCAGTTCTTTCATCCGGGTTTCGTTTACAACAAGACGGTGCAGTTGTCGGAGCTGCGCGGCAATCATGCCCGGCCCATCAAATTCGACGTCGATCTGTTCGACTACGGCCACAACCGCCTGAATGGGGAGATACCCGACACAATGGGCTTTTCCGGTTTCCGGATACACTATGCCCTGAACCGCCCAGAGTACATGGACGAACTGGCGGTATTCCAGGGTGCCAGCTACTTTCGCGCTCTCTGTAAGAACGCAGTTTACGGGCTTTCCGCCCGCGGTCTGGCGATCGATACCGGCGAGCCCACGGGGGAGGAATTCCCCGTCTTCGAGGACTTCTGGATCGAAAAGCCCGAACGCGATGCAACGGACATCACCGTTTACGCCTTGCTCGACAGCCCAAGCATCGCCGGCGCCTATCGCTTTGTGATCAAGCCCGGCGCCGAGACGGTGATGCAGGTGAAATGCGCCCTGTTCCTGAGGCGCCCCGTGAAGGTTCTGGGCATCGCACCTCTCACCAGCATGTTCTGGCATGGAGAGAACTCGAGCTCACACTACGGCGATTTCCGCCCGGAAGTCCATGACTCCGACGGCCTCATGATCTCCCATGCGGGGGGCGAGTGGCTCTGGCGTCCCCTGACGAACCCGCCCAACGTGCGCAGTTCGGCCTTTGCAGACCAGAATCCTCGCGGATTCGGATTGGTGCAGCGGGACCGGCGATTCACCAGTTATGAGGATCTTGAGGCTAATTACCACCAGCGTCCCAGC
>JBAZHQ010000009.1:0-33600 GCA_041652235.1 Opitutaceae bacterium
CTTCAGGAAAAAAAGATGGCAGTCTCGACCTCCGAGCTCCGCCAGCATTGCGACGCTTTTTCCGAGCAATGGATTGCCCGCCAGCGCGCCCAATTCCGCCGCCTCGGCGTGTTGGCGGATTGGAAGAACGAGTATAAGACGAAAGCTCCTCGCTTCGAGGCCGACGTCATCCGCACTTTCGGCGCCTTCGTGGAAAAGGGCCTGGTCTATCGGAGCAAGAAACCCGTCTATTGGTCGATCCCCTTCGAGACCGCCCTTGCCGAGGCCGAAATCGAATATAAGGACCACGTCTCCCCCTCAATCTGGGTAAAGTTCCCCGTCCCCGCCTCCGAGTCGGCCAAATTCGGGCTGCCCTCGGACAAGCCGCTGAGTGTCGTCATCTGGACCACCACTCCCTGGACCATTCCAGCCAACCTCGCCATCGCAGTCCATCCCGAGGTGGATTATGTCGTGGCCGACCTGGGAGCGGAACGCATCGTCGTGGCCCAGGCTCTCCTCGCCTCCGTGGAACAGGCCGCAGCCTGCGCCCAGCCTCCCGTCGTGATGCTCACCCGCCCCGGTCGCACGCTGGAAAACCTGGCGCCCCGCCATCCTTTCATCGATCGCGCCGCACCCGTCGTTCTCGCCGACTACGTCACGACCGACAGCGGCACCGGTTGCGTTCATACCGCCCCAGGCCATGGCGCCGAGGACTACCAGACGGGCCTTCGCTACAAACTTCCCATCTACTGCCCCGTGGGCGACGACGGCCGCTACCTAGACGACGGCCAGATCCCGGCCGACATGGTGGGGCTGACGACGCTGGAGTCCGTTGAAGACCTCGAGAAGAAGCGCACCTCTCCCGCCAACATCGCCGTCCTGAAAAAACTGGCGGCAACCAACACTCTGCTCGCCAAACAACGCCACTCCCACAGCTACCCCCACTGCTGGCGCTCGAAAACGCCCATCATCTTCCGCGCCGTGGACCAGTGGTTCGTCTCCCTGGACCGCCACGGTGTCCGCGACGAGGCCCTGCGCGCGATCGGCGGCACGAAATGGGTCCCCGCCTGGGGCGAGAACCGCATCCGCGGCGCCGTCGAGTCCCGCCCCGATTGGTGCATCAGCCGCCAGCGTTCCTGGGGCGTTCCCATTCCCGCCTTCTTCGATGCGAAGAAAAACGGCTACCTAGACGCAGGCGTGATCCGCGCCCTCGCCGACAAGATCGAGAAGCTGGGCACAAACGCCTGGTTCGACCTCCCCGCGACGGTCCTCCTCGAAGGCATCGCTCTTCCCGCCGGCTGGCCCACTGCGGTGGAACTCACCTGCGGCCTCGATACGCTCGATGTCTGGATCGACTCCGGCTCCACCCACATGGCCACGCTCAGGCGCGGCCAGGGCGGCACTTCCTGGCCCGCCGACCTCTATCTCGAGGGCAGCGACCAGCATCGCGGCTGGTTCCAGTCCTCTCTCTGGTGCGGCATCGTCGCCGCGGGTGGCGCCCCCTACCGCACCGTGCTCACGCACGGCTTCATCGTCGGCGAGGACGGCAAGAAAATATCCAAGAGCGGCCAGTACGAGAAGCCGCCCACTTCCGACAATTACATCGCGCAGTACGGCGCCGACGTCATCCGCCTCTGGATCGCCTCCCAGGATTTCACGCAGGACGTCACCGTCTCCGACTCCATTCTGAACAGCGCCAGCGAGGCATACCGGCTCTTCAGAAACACCTTCCGCTTCCAGCTCTCCAATCTCTTCGACTTCGATCCGAAGACGGATTCCGTGCCGTTGCAGGACATGGACCTTCTCGACCGCTGGGCGCTGCATCGCACCGCCGACCTTCTCCGCCAATGCACCGAAGCGTATGAGTCCTATGAATACCATCGTGTGATCCAGGCCTGCAACCAGTTCTGCTCCGCGACCCTTTCGTCCGTCTATCACGACATCCTCAAGGATAGGCTCTACACGCTCGCCACAAGGCACCCGCTGCGCCGCTCCTCCCAGACGGCCATCCACCTCATCTTCGATATTCTCGCCAAGGTTCTCGCCCCCGTCCTCACGTTCACGGCCGACGAGGCATGGAGCTTCCGCACCGCGAAGATCGAATACTCCGGCAATGCGATCCACCTCGAGGACTGGCCCGTCGCGCCCGCCGCCTGGTTGAATCCCGAGCTCGATGCCCAAATGGAATCCCTGCTCAAGGCGCGCACTCTCGTCACCGAGGCGCTCGAGCCCGCCCGCCAGTCCGGCAGGATCGGAAAATCGCTCGACGCCTGCGTCACGATCACGGGCGCGCCGGACGATGAGCAATATCGCTTACTTGAGCGCAACAAGCCCATTTTACCCGAGCTTTTCATCGTCTCGAGCGCCGAGCTTCGCGCTTCATCCGGAACATTGCGCGTGGAAGTCGCCACCGGCGAATCCCTTGGACACTCGCGCTGCCCGAGATGCTGGCGCTGGGTTCCTTCCATGCAATCGACGCCGAGCGGCGATGTCTGCCCCCGCTGCGCGGAAGCTCTTCTCTAAACTTTACCATCAAAACTCCCGATATGGCTAAGAAGAAAAAAATCCCCGCGAAGAAATTTGCCAAAAAGGCAAAGAAGACCATCGCATCCAAGAAATCTGTCGAAGCACCCGCGCCAGCTCGGAAGCATTCCCCTTCCAAGCCGCCGCGTTCCACCAAAGTGAAAAACGAGATCAAATCCGACAACGCAGCAAAACCCGCCGCCAAGCCTTCATCCAAGGCATCTGCGCGCGAAGACCTGCGCAGCAAGGTGCTCGCACGCGCAAAGGTGAGCAAGCCGATCGCTTTCACGCTTGATGAGGCCCGCGAAATCGCAAAGACACTGCCCGTAAAATCCGACGGCCTGTCCTCTGACGACAAAACCGGCTCCAAGACCAACGGAAGCGGAAGGAAATCCGATATCGCTTTGTCAAAGTCGGCGCAGCCGAATCACGTCAAGGCGGCTTCCCTGGCCGATATCCTCGGATTCAATCCCGCCAAGAAGAAGAACAACCCGATCGTCGATGCCGATGATTCCATGCCGGAGAAATACCGCCGGTTCTATAAGCTTCTTATCGATCTGCGCGACCACCTCACCGGCCAGCTCGACCAGCATACCGAGGAAACGTTGAAGCGCTCCGCCAAAGATGACGCCGGAGACCTTTCCAGCTACGGTCAGCACATGGCCGATGCCGGCACCGATACCTTCGACCGCGACTTTGCCCTCAGCCTTGTCTCAAACGAGCAGGAAGCCCTTTCCGAAATCGATGCCGCCATCAAGCGCATCAAGATCGGCACCTACGGTATCTGCGAGGTGACCGGAAAGCCGATCGCGAAGGAGCGCCTGTCCGCGGTGCCCTTCACACGCTACTCCGCCGAGGCACAGAAAGACATCGAGAAGAACCGCTACCGCTCTCGTCAGCAGGCGGGACTTTTCGGCGAACTCGGTGAAGAGGGCGCCAAGATCGCCGACGAAGAGGCTAGCGGAGGGGAAGAATAGCAGGGGCGTCACACCGTGTCGCCCGACTCCCTCAAGTCCATCGTCCGTCCCGAGCCGCCGCTACCCTTTTCCCGGCGGATCGGAGCCTATCGCCTTTTGCTGGGCATCTCGGCATCGGTGCTTGTGCTCGATCAGGTCTCAAAACTCTGGATTCAGCACCGGCTCCCCTTCGGAACCTTCGGCTCGCCCGGCGCCATTGAGATCGTGCCGGGCTTCTTCAACATCGTGCACGTGGGCAACACAGGAGCGGCGTGGAGCATCTTCACCGGACGCAGCGTCATGCTCGCCGCACTGGCTGCGCTCACCCTCGTCGCCATTTACCTGTGGCGTCGCGCCCTCGGCCTGCGCCTGAGGATCACGCAGATTTGCTTTGGCCTGCTCTGCGGCGGCATTGTGGGCAACCTGATAGACCGCATCGCCCGGGGGCATGTGATCGACTTTCTCGACTTCCATTTCGGCAGCTACATCTTCCCCACTTTCAATGTCGCCGACTCGGGCATCTGCGTGGGCGTGATCCTCTACCTCTGGCAGTCGCTGCGGCATCAGCACTGATTGAAAGAAGCTATCGGCTACGAGCTTCTCAAACCTCTCGGATCGTGGATTGGAGCTCGGTTCCATTCCGGCTTCCGGCCTCTGGTCTCTTTGGATGCAGCTCCGCGCTCTCCGCGCCTCCGCGGTGAGATCTTCAGATCGGAACCCGCCTATCAGCCGGCGATCCATTCCAGGGCCGAGCGCATGAGATGCTCCGCGACCTCGCCGAGAAAGACAAAGTACAGCACGCCTGATGCGAACACCAGGTATCCGAGCATCACCGCCAGGCCATCCCGTTCGAGCAGCCCGCCGGCCACCAGGACAATCACCCATGCGGGAAAGGAATTCGTAAAGGGTATGGGCAGCGGCAGCAGCAGCACGGCAGCAGCAACGACCATGAGAAATGCGTGGAGCCGAATAATGAGGCCCGATGAGAAAAACACGGTCCATCGTGGTTTCATGAACCTTTCCATGAAACGAATGACGCGCGTCGCCACGGAGAATACTTTGCCGAAGAACCCCGCAGGGATCTCCTTTCCCTGTAGCGACTGGGGAAGCCACGGCGCCTGTCCCAGGCTCAGGCGCAAAGCGATGATGGCGATCGCCAGCCCAAAGGGAGTCGAAAGTCCCGGCAAGGGGATTGGGGTCACGAAAGGAAGCGCCAAAAAGATTAGGAGCAGCGAATAGGCCCTGCCCTTCAATTCCACGATCAGCTCGCCCAGCTTCACGGGCCTCTCCGCATAGCGCTGCTGCAGCGCCGCCATCTCCTCGGAAAGCTTCGGCGCTCGCGGGCCGGTGACAGGGGGAATCGACATCGTCCGGATCATCGTAAATTCCGCGGACAATTGCCATGAAAAGGCACGGCGCGCTTGGCGCGCACAGTGGCGCTGCTGCGCCTCGGTGGCCGCAGAGCGGCACGGTGGCGACAGGATGCCGCCTCAGTCGGACCGTAGCCCATTCGACAGACTCCCACCTTCGCATAACTACGACGGGCACGGCAGGGCCTTTGGCAAGCCGCCCCGGCTTGTAGCTTTATTACACGCCGCGCCTATTGCCCCAAAGCTCGATGTGCAGGCGGTGCGCGTAACGGTAGCCCTTCGCCTTGCACAGGTCGGCCAGCCAGCCGGCCCGGCTGCGCATGACCTCCAGGGTGCGGGCCTCGGGCATGAGCAGCACCTTGTGCCGCGGTATCTCGCAGCCCAGCTTCTTTAGCATGACTTCCATCTCGTCGACGTGGGCGGGCTGCGACACGACGAACTTCAACTGGTAATTGTAGTGTTCGATCCAATACCGTATGACCTCGGGTCTCCAGCGCTCAGCCTCGTGCCGCTTGTGCCAGGCGGGATGTGCGACGGCATCGGGCGCCGAGTGAAGGAGCTTCGGGGAAAGCGATGCCAGGTCGCAGGCGATCCCCTCCGGCGCGATCGTGCCGGCGGTCTCGATCGTGACATGGTACCCCAGCACCTTGAGTTCCGAGGCCAGTTCGCGAATCTGCGGCGCGATCATCGGCTCGCCGCCCGTGAGCACCACATGATCGCAGGGATGAATCTCTACCTCGGAGACGATCTGGTCGACCGTCATGTTCCTTCCTTCCGGGTTCCAGGAGGCGTAGGGCGTGTCGCACCACCCGCAGCGAAGATTGCAGCCGCTCGTGCGCACGAAAACCGACGGCACGCCCGCAAGCTCGCCTTCGCCCTGCAAGGAATGGAACACTTCCGAGATCAGCATGGGATTGGGGATGCGGGACGAGTGTCGTGAATCACGTAGCAGCGGGCTTCGGCGGCAAGGGTTCCGCGCTCAGATATTCGGTGGGATCGGGCAGCCCCGCCAGCATGAATGCTTCGCGGCGCTCCACACAGGTGCCGCAACGTCCGCAATGCACGGCCCCGCCTTTGTAGCACGACCAGGTGCGGGAATAATCCACACCCAGCCGCGCGCCGAGCGCGGCAATACCCGCCTTTTCCATTGCAATGAAGGGCCTCAGCAAATGCAGCCCCGAATAGGTGCCCGAGCGCATGGCCTCCGCCATCGCCTGCATGAATTTCTCACGGCAATCCGGATAGATCGCATGATCCCCTCCATGCGCCGCGATGACCAAGCCTTCGGCTCCAGCGCTCTCCGCAAAACCCGCCGAGATCGAGAGCATGATCGCGTTCCGGAATGGGACCACCGTCTGCTTCATCGACTGTTCCTGATAGTGCCCGTCTGGAATCGTCCCTCCGCCGGAGAGAAGATCCGATGCGAAAAGACGATTCATGAAACCGAGCTGCACCGTCTCGTGCCTGATGCCCAGACGCGCGCAATGCTCCACGGCAAAGGGCAGCTCCCGCGAATTGTGCTTCGCCCCGTAGTCGAAGCTCATCGCGGCAATCACAGCGTGTTCCTTCCGCGCCCAGTAAAGCGCAGTCACGGAGTCCATGCCGCCGGAACACAGTACGACAACCTTCATGATGTAACGATGCGCCGCAGGAAGGCCGAAAATCCTGGAAAAGAAAAGCGCCGGTTTTCACACCTCGAGGCTCCGAATTGTAAATTATTACATAAATCCATGATATTAAGGGTAAAGTAATTGTAAAAACCGGGCTGGACTCTGGATATTCTGAGTCGAAGGTCGTACAATTTCCGCCGTGGAGAACGTTCCTATGAACCTTGTTAAAAAAATACTGCTTGTGCATTCCGAAGCAAAAACCCGGCGCGTGTGCCTGATGCTGCTCGCCGGCGCAGGCTTCGATGTCAGGGCCTATTCGAGCGCCGCTTCGGCCGCCGAGGGTGCGCAGGGTGAGTGGTTCGATCTCGCTTTGCTCGACCACAAGCTGCCCGATGCCCCCGAGTTCGGCATCATCGATCGCCTGAGGAAAATCCAGCCCACCCTCCCCGTCATCATGCTGGTGAACCATCTGGAATTCCCCCTTGTCGTTCAGGGAATCCGCCAGGGAGTCTCCGACGTGCTCCCGCTTGCCGGCGATCTCTCCCCCGTCGTCTCGCGCGTCTGCGCGTTCTTCAACGTCGTGCCTTGCGCCGATTCAGAGGTGAGCTCGGACGAGCTCAAACAAGCTGAGGACATCCTCGAATGCATGGGAGGAGTCGGCGGCACCCCGACGCACCACCCTTACCACGCCCCGTCGCAATCCGATTCGTCGGCGCTTCTCGATGCGGCACGCGAGAAGACTCTTCTTGAGCGCCAGATCGAGCGCCTTGGCTTCGAGCGCAACGCCCTGGAGGCCCAGCTCAAAACGCTGTTGGCCCAGAATGGCGACCTCGCACACCAGCAGGATCTAGCCGCCGAGCTTCGCAGCCAGAGGGAAATCGTGGCCGCCGCTCAGGCAGCCATCGATGCGAAGGCGCGCCAGCTTGCCGAGCAGCGCGCCGCGCTCAACCGCGAGAAGGGGCTCCTCGGCGAAGAGCGCCGCCAGCTCCGGAATTCCTCTCCCGCCCCCAGCGGCGACGAGGCACAGACCGCCTCCGAGCGTGATCGACTCGCCGAGTGGCAGCGAAAGCTCGCCGATCAAGCTGAGCAGTTGCACGTCGAGGCCACGCGTCTCCAGCAGGACCGCGCCCAGCTCGCCTCGGAACGCCGCTCCTGGCATCGCGATCTCGATACCCTTCGCGACCAGGAGGACAATCTGCGCCGCTATGAAGCCCGCTTGCGCGAAATGCAGGCCCGCCTCGAAGCGGATCAGGTCGGCCTCATCGGAGCCCAGACTCAAAACACCCTGCGCGCACAACCGGCCGACGATGCCAGTCTCAAGGATGCGTGGGCGAAATTCCAGCGCACCACCGAACTCTTCGAATTGGAGAAGACCCATCTTCGGGAGGAACGTCTTGCATTCCGCGATTGGGAGAAAGCCCTCAAGCTGAAGGAGCTCTCGCTGTCCACGCGGGAAGCCAAGATCGGCAGCCATGAACAACGAATGAAGGAGACCCAGAATGCCAAGCCTCCGGCTCCTCCGCCCGCGCCCGACAAGGTCGATTTCATGCGCTCCTTCACCCGCGCACCCTTTGCGGCCGCGAAAGCCGCATTCATGGGGAATAGGGATCAGACATAGGTATCCCAGCCGCCTTTTTTTGGGGCGGCTGCTTATCGGTCATAGAACGCTCGCCCCAACCATCCGCTATTTGAAGGGTTATGGCGGAGGTTGGGTGCGGGCAGTCCGATCGATTCGGAAGCGTTCACCGCGGAGTCGCTGAGAACGCGGAGGAACAACCTCATTCAAACTGAGGGCAAGCCGGACCTTAACTCGGCGCCGATTCCCTATATTCGGCTTCCGGCCTCTGGCATCTTTTGCGCGGTGCAAACCGCTCCGCGACCTCCGCTGCTCCGCGGTGAGATTCAGCGGAATTCCAGGCTAATGGCCCGACGCCTCGATCCAGAGCTCTATCG
This sequence comes from Opitutaceae bacterium, assembly GCA_041652235.1. Classification (GTDB taxonomy): domain Bacteria; phylum Verrucomicrobiota; class Verrucomicrobiia; order Opitutales; family Opitutaceae; genus MWDT01. The sequence continues at coordinate 8,392 of JBAZHQ010000009.1, forward strand.
GACGCGCCGCCTTTTCGGTCGTGACAGAGTAGGAACTCGCCGAGTAAAAACGCAGTTTGCCATTCACCGAGATGCGGGCGTCGAGCCGCACGCGCTTCGGCGGCACAAGGTCTTCCGCCTTGTAATCGAGCGTAAAGGCGATCGGCGAACTCGTCACAGAATCGATCACCTGCTCGGAAAGCACCTGAGCCGGTTCATCGGCCTTGCTCACATCGAGAAGGCGCACGGTTGCCTTCGCATCGGCAGGAAGCTCCGTCTGTGCGCGGAAGTGAATCGTGCCGGTCAACGTGCGGTCGCCGCGCGGCTCCGGCGTGGTATCCAAATGACCGCAGGCTGAAATGAAAAGCGCCAGGAGCGGCATAACGGGAAAGAAAAAGCGAGGGGTAGGCATGGCGGGTGAGATCGGATTGCCCTTAGATTCTGCTTTGTCCCCACTTCGCCCGCCAGCCCAAATACTAAGAACCGATCCGCCCCGGATGCCGCACGGCTCGTTCTCAGAGGAGATCCGCGGCAAGTTCGGCCAGCTTCGAGCGCTCGCCTTTTGTAAGCGTCACGTGCGCCGCCAGCGCCTGTCCCCTCATGCGATTACGGGCGTAGACAAGGCCATTGCTGCGGGAATCCACATAGGGATTGTCGATCTGGGCGGGATCGCCGATGAGCACGATCTTGGAACCCTCCGAGATGCGCGTGATCACGGTCTTCACCTCATGGGGGGTGAGTTGCTGCGCCTCATCGAGAATGAAAAACCGGCGTGCGATGGATCGTCCGCGGATGAAGCAAAGGGCCTCGACATCGACCATGCCGCTGCGAATGAGCTTCTCGTAGGGTTTCAAAGGCACCGCCCCGGGAGCAAATCCTCCGTTACCGGAATGCTGAGGCGCGCCGGAGGCCATCATGGAGGCTGTCGCCTCGTGCTTCTTCTTGTGTTTCTTCGAAACCTTCTTTGCCGCAAATTGGGGTTCCTTGGGAGGCTTCGACGGCATGAGCACCTCAAGCGCATCGTAATACGGCTGCAGCCACGGCTTCATCTTCTCCTCCAGCGAGCCAGGCAGGTAACCGATGTCCTTGCCCAAGGCGATCACCGGGCGGGAGATTGAAAGCCCGTCGTAGCGACTGTGATCGTCGAAGATCTGGCTGAGCGCACAGACCGTGGAAAGAAGCGTCTTGCCGGTGCCCGCCTTGCCGAAACAGGTGATCAAAGACACCGAATCGTCGAGCAAGGCATCCATGAGATACTGTTGTTCGAGATTGCGGGCCCGGATGGCTATGCCGCCAGGGGCGCGAACCGACTCCGGTATCCTCAAACGGCGCACCATGCCGTCTCCATAGAATCGGGCCGGCATCGTCTTTCCCTCGTCGGAGCGCAGAAGCACATACTCGTTCAGGGAGAGTCCGCGAGAGAACTCCGGAGCGATCTCGGATTCCCCCTCGGAGGCGAAGCGCTGGAGGTCATAGATCGAAACGGGAATCTCGCGATAGAGATCCTCATCGACGCTCTCCGGCACCTTGTCGTTCAGATAATCCTGGGATTCCAGCCCCACGGCGCGCGCCTTGAGCTGCACGTTGACATCCTTGGTGACGAGGATGGTCGGAGGAGGAAACTGCTCCTGCACGAATAGCGCGCAGGCGATGATGCGATTATCCTTCTTGGAAAAATCAGGCAGCACGGCCCGCAGCCGCTGCATCGCGGGAGAGTTGAAGTTATTCTCCTGCATATAGCGGTTGATGATCACGGAAAGCGTGCCGCCGGTGGAGAGGCGCACGCCTTCAAGCATCGAGCGCGAGTCAGGGAGCAGCTCCTGCAGGGTGCGATGCACGCGCCGGGCATTTCGTCCGCGTTCGGTGGATTGCTCACCCTTTATGGCATCAAGCTCCTCCAATACCTCCACGGGAATGGCGAGATTGTTGTCCTCGAATTTGAAGATCGACTGCGGATCGTGCAGCAGGACATTCGTGTCCAACACGTAAGTCTTTATCTTACCGGCAACCTTGATCTGGGCATTGGAGGCAATCGCCTCACGCGGATGTTCCATCGTGGTAGGGTTGACTGACGAGAAACACTGCACGAATCGTGCCGATTGTCGATTCAAAGAAAGGCTTTCAACGCAGATTTTACATATCTTTTAACCACCGGTTGTGGTGTGCCGACCGAAGGGCCACAAGATATAGTGGCGCGGTTAAGCCACCTAAGGAATCAGTTATCGTGAAACTAACAAAAAAGAGGGCGGGCCGCCTACCCCTAAGCGGCCCGCCACTATCTTTCTATAATTACCCCAACGCCCATGCTATGCACAAGCGTTGAACCAACATGTAAGACGCGAAATATTCCATTTGGTTGCATTTCCTTATCGATTTTTCCCATGCAATCCGCAAAGCCCTGATAATCGCATTGTTAATCTGCTTTTTCATTCGCCATTACAATGAGCCCAAGTCATCGGGACGCTTCCTCTTGGGGCGCGGGGAAGTCCAGATGCGCAGCCAATACTCGGCGAGGTTGCGCATGCTGATGCGTTTCAACCCTTCCTTTTGGACAATCGCCTTGAAAGGATCCACCACCCTGCTCCGTTCCGCATAGTAATGCCATAATTCAAAATCGAGCTCGGTCGCCGCCGCAGGATCGCTGGGGGTATTTCCAGCCACAGTGCGAACCTTGTCTTGCCAGTATTGTCTCTCATCGGCATGAGACTGCACATAATCGAGTATCATCTGTTCGCTTCTGTTAAGACTCATTCACTGATAAGCAAACCCTCCCGGCGGCTATCGGAAAGCGTAAAGTACCCTGGCATTGCTTTATTCGCATGGCCTTGCTAACCCTTCAACCGCCTTACTCCTCCTAACCTACTATAAATATCATGTGGCAAAAACTTAAGGAGCAACTCCCCGCAATTCTAGTGACCGCCATTCTCATCGTAGGCGGTGCGTTCTGGCTGCATACCAAAACGGTCAAGGACATGGATGTCATGCAGCAGGAAAAATTGGCTGCACAAAAACAGCAGTTCGATGCGCAAATCAAAGCATCCGCCGCTGAGACCCGCAAGCAAATCGAAGCCGTGGACAAGCTTCTGAAGGACGCCATCCAAAAGCGTTCCGCAGATGTGTTCATGAACGAGGACGAAGTGGCCAAGCTGAACTCCGACCGCGTTAACCAGCTCGCCGAGGCAATCGCCCAGAAGATCCAGCCCAATATGCCTCTTCCGAAGACGCCGGAGGATGCCGAGCGCATGCAGAACGAGCAGGTCGATAAGGTTTCCTCGCGCATGGCCGAGAAGATCCAGCCCATTCTCTCAGAAATGTCCAAGGATCAGAATCTCACCCGCGAGCAGATCGCCCAGTACTCGCAGCGCATCTCCGATCAGATCGGCATCGTGCTCACTGCCGAGATGGCCAAGAACCAGCAGCTCAACAACAACCTCATCGCCACTCAGGCTGTCGCCCGCGAGTCGCTCTCCCTCTCGCACGAGATCACCGCCCTTTACCTGAGTTCATTCAAGGATCAGGGACTGGTCTCCCGCCTGCTCACGCTTCCCGCAAATGTCGTTCGCGACGTTTCGAAGCTGAGCATCGTGAACAGCTCGGAGCGCAAAAAAATCGAGGAGGATCTCGTCGCCAAGATGGGGTCCATCGAAAAGCGCCTGGCCGAGATCGAGGCCCAGCAGCCCAAGAAATAACCCGTTCCGCGCCCGTTTTACGAACGCCGCTCCATGCCGGAGCGGCGTTTTTCGCATCCCAAGATGTGAATCTGTATCCTATGTTAGAATACTTTGGATTTCACCGCGGAGTCGGAGGACGCGGAGGAAAATGAACTGCAAAGAATCGAAGAAACAAAGGTTAGATCCTTGGATTCTTTGCTTCTTTGCAGTTCAAAATCGTTTTTCGCGTCTCCGCGTCCTCCGCGACTCCGCGGTGAAACCCTCATGAAGGAGCGGGCTAAGGCATGAAGTAGAAGGGATCGGGGACCTTGAAACTGCGCTCGGCGTGACCGCCCGCCAGATCGCTCTCCTGGTCGCCGACGTTGGCGACGATGACAAAGCCCTCCTTTTCCAGGGCGGCCCGCTGAGCTGTCTTGGTCTCGGCATTGGACCGCTGCGGCCCCTTATCCGTCCCCATGAGAAGCCGCGCATAATCGCCCATGCCCGCCCTGCGCAGGTTCTCCTCGGTGCAGGCGCGATATCCGGCTTCTCTGCGGCCCGTGACAAACAACACGTCGATTCCGAGTTCCCGGGCTCGCCGATAGACGGCCCGGATGGGCTCGATGGCGGGTAATTCCGCCTTCTTCAGCCATGCGTCCCACTCGGCCGGAATAAATGCGTAATCGAGGCGCCGGATGAGGGGCTCGTTGGACAGGACCGTCTCGTCGAGATCCAATACGATCGCCAGATGCTCGCCGTTCTTGCGCTTTGCAGCCCGCTCCTCCACCCAAGCCAGCGCCTGCATCGCCACCGAGGAAATATCCCTGGCGTAGTCTCCTGAGTCGCAATAGCGCGACACCGCCTCCTTGGCTTGAGACAGGTTCAGGGGCTCCTGAAGCGCGGGAGCCGATCTGCAGCCCGCAAGCGCAAGGCATAAGCCCACGATGCAACCCCGGCATAACGCGCAATCCTGATGCCAGTTGTATGCCGAGCCGGGAAATCCATGGTTCGCATCTGTCGCCATGAGTCCCAGCGATAAGAAGAGCATGCCGCATGGCCAGCTTGAATAATCGGACCGACCGGTTTCGAAACGGGGAACGGATGAGACGCCCGCCCCGGCTAAGGCCGCTCTTGTCATCATGAATGCAAATGGACTGAATCCATCTTCGACTCCATCCGCCATGAGCTCCAGCAGTTCTGAACCCCAAAGGAAGCTGCGCACGCAGACCTTCTCCTCCCACACCTTAATCTCAAACGAAGGCGATCCTTCTGGGGGCTGGTATATTCTGATCAGCGGCCGCGTCGGCGTTTTCAAAGGCAGCCACAAGGTGGCCGAATTCGACAAACGCGGCTCTGTCTTCGGAGAGATAAGCAGCATTCTCTCGCAACCGCGGACAGCCACGCTCATTGCGATCGAGGACAGCGAACTCGTTTACGTCGAGGCCAACCTCGACCAGTTGGTGCGCCATCATCCCGAAATCGCCAAAAAGATCATCAGCAATCTCGCAGAACGCCTCGTGCGCACGACCGACGCCCTTTGGATAGCGATGGACAATGTCACCACGCGGACTGAGGGCGCCGGCCAGGATATGCAGGGCGCAGGCGAAGAGCCTGCATCCAAGCCTTAGTTCCGCAGATTGATCGGGCTGCGGTTGTCAGGCCCTCATTCCACCTGCAGGCCGATCGGCAGGCGGGCGTAGACGCCGTGCGGATCGTTGAAGGCGTTGAGAGCGGAGAGCTCCTTCTCGACGCGAGAAGCGATGCTCCCCACGATGCCGGATTGGCGCATGCTGGGCTGCACTTTTTCGAACATCTCGGTCAATAATTCAGCGAGTTCCTTCTTTCGCGGGTACTCGGTGAGCTTGGGATATTCTCCGAGCCCCGCCTGAATGCCTGCGTAGCGGATGGCGGCGTCAAGGCCGCCGATCTCATCGACGAGCCCGAGCTTCAGGGCGGAAGTGCCCGACCAGACACGGCCCTGCGCGATCTCATGCACGGCCTCGCGCTTGAGCTTGCGGGCATCGGCCACCTTGCCGACGAATTCATCGTAGATCCAGTCGACCATGCGCTGCATGACGGCAAGCTCGGCCTCGGTCTTCGGTCGGGTCGCGGTGAGCGCATCGGCAAACTGGCCGGTCTTGACCGTGTCGAAAGTGACGCCGATGGAATTCGCCAGTTTTTCGAAATCCAGGAAAAGGCCAAACACACCGATGGAGCCCGTGATGGTGGTGGGTTCGGCGAAAATCCTGTTCCCGTATGCAGAGATCCAATACCCGCCCGAGGCAGCCAAGCCGCCCATGGAGACGATCACGGGCTTCTTCTCGCGGGCCAGGCGTATCTCGCGCTGGATATGTTCGGAAGCCGAGGCGCTGCCGCCCGGACTGTTCACCCGAAGCACGATGGCCTTGATATCGTTATCCTCGCGAAGCTTGCGAAGCTCGCGGGCGAAACGGGTCCCTCCGACCATGCCGCGATCGCCTTCGCCATCGACGATCTCGCCCTCGGCGTAAACAATCGCGACGCGGCCTAAAATCGTGGCGGGTTTCTTGGCTGGCGCCTTAGCTGTCGTCTTGGGCGCATCCGAACCAGGAGCCTTCGCAAATTTGAGATATTCCTCCAAGGAGATCTGCTTGAAGCTGTCCTTGGAGCCGGTGCGCCCGGTCTTGGCCTTCAACTCATCGATGACTTGGTCCCGATAAACAACCCGGTCGACGAGCTTGGCGTTCTTGGCGATTTCGGCGCGGATAAGGCCCTCGCTGTCCACCACGCGCTGCAGATCCTCGGGCTTCAGGTTCCTGCTTGCGGCGATATCCGCGAGCAGGTCTTTCCATATGTCGCCCAGGAGAACCGAAATCTGCTCGCGATTCTCAGGGCTAAGATCCTTGCGGGTGAAAGGCTCCACCGCGGACTTGTACTTGCCCACGCGGGTGACCTGGACGCCGAACCCGAACTTCTCGAAGAATCCCGCGAAGAACCAGGGACGGGAGGCCAGCCCGGGCATGATGATGAGCCCATAGGGATCGAGAGCTATATCGGAGGCGACCGACGCGAGATAATAATCCTTTGCCGAGGCATCGTTGAGGTAGGCCTTCACGGGCTTTCCGGCGGCGCGGATTTCCTTGAGCGCTGCACGCAGCTCCTTGAGCGCCGCATAACTCGTCCCGTAGCCCGAAGGTTCGAAAGAACCGGTCAGCAAGATGCCTGCGATGCGCGAATCTTTTGCCGCAGAGCGCAGGGCATTGGCGGCGACGCGAAGTTGCATGGCCTCGTTGCCGCCGCGGGCAAGCTGCCCGAAATCGACGCTTTGGGGCGCGTCAACGATGTTGGATTCGAGGTTGTAAACGATATAGGAACCGTTCTCCAGCTTGCCCTGTTTCTTTTTCTGGCCCGAGGCGGCGATGACAATGATGAACATCAGCCCGAAGAAGCAGAGGCCGGTGAAGAAAATCACGAGGGCGGTAAATGCGCCCAGAAGGGAGGTGAAGAAGTTGCGCATGTGGAATCGAACTTAGGGAAGGCAGGCCGTCCCGCGAGTTCCTTTTATCGGCATGATTGGAAAGCGGAACCAGCCGAAAGTCCGCCGGCGCTTTCCTTTCCGGGGAACCCATGTATCCTGGCTAAAGCCGATTGCGCATGAGCGAACACAACGCCCTCCTTACCACGAACCGAAAAGCGCTGACGATCAATCTCGACGACGCCCAGTATGGAACCTTCGCCGAGATAGGCGCCGGCCAGGAGGTGGCCCGCCTCTTCTTCCAGGCGGGCGGCGCAGCCGGGACCGTGGCCAAATCGATCTCGGCCTACGATATGGCCTTTAGCGACGCCATCTATGGAAAGGCGCCGCGCTACGTCTCCCGGGAACGCCTGCAGACCATGCTCGACCACGAGTACGCCCTGCTTCTCGAGCGCCTGTCCGACAAGCGCGGGGAGCGCACCTGCTTTTTCGTCTTCGCCGATACCGTCGCCGCCAAGAGCTTCAAGGGCAATAACGAGTGCCACGGGTGGATGGGAGTGCGTTTCCAAAGCTCCCCATGCTCCGAATCGAGCGAGATCCTCATCCACGTGAGAATGTGGGACAAGGAGAACGTCCTGCAGCAGCAGGCTCTGGGAATCGTCGGCGTCAACCTCTGCTACGCCGCCTTCTACCGCTGCGACGATCCGCGCAAACTCATCGAGTCGCTCATCGACAACGTGGGCTCGGACCGGATCGAGGTGGATATGCTCGAGCTCAGCGGTCCCGCCTTCAAGGGCATCGACAACCGCCTCACATCGCTCCACCTCGTGCAATTGGGCCTCACAAATGCAGTGATGTTCAGTCCCGATGGCGAAGTGTTGCAGCCCTCGGAAGTGCTCCACAAGAAGGCGGTCCTGGTGGAACGCGGCAGTTTCTTCCCCCTGACCCGCCTGCACATCGACATGCTTGCCTGCGCGACAGCGCGCTTCGGCACGGAACCCATGGTGCGGAACAAGGAGATCGTGATCCTGATGGAACTCACGATTAACAATCTCCTGTCGGATCAAGGCACGCTCGATCCCCAGGACTTCCTGGCGCGTGTGGACCTCCTCAGCGCGCTCGGGCACACCGTCCTTATCTCGAACTACTCGGAGTTCCATCGCCTCACCACCTACTTCCGCCGCTATACGAAGGAGATGATCGGCGTCGCGATGGGGATCAACACGCTGCTGGAGGTTTTCAACGAGAAATACTACGATAATCTTCAAGGCGGAATGCTCGAAGCCGTTGGGCGCCTGTTCCGATATGCCGTCAAGCTTTACATCTACCCGATGCCGGGCGCTCAAGACGGTCTGGCACTCATCACGGCGGACAACGTAAAGGTCGCTCCCCACCTACGCCTGCTTTACGCCCACCTCCACGAGAACCATTTCATCGAGGCGCTCGAGGGGTACAAACCCGAGTGCCTGGGCATCGTGTCGCGCGATGTCCTGGCGCGCATCAAGAGAGGCGACACATCATGGAAGAACCTCGTGCCCGAGGCCATCGCCTCCGCCATCGAGACCAGGCGACTCTTTGGCTGGAGTTCTTAGCATAACGCCATTCGGGACTTTCCCGGCGGCGTTTCTTCGACCAGTCTGCGGATCCCGACTCCTCCATGCGCTTTTTCAAATACCACGCCTTGGGCAACGATTACATCGTGATGAACCCCGCCGACTTTCCGTCATGGAAAGAGCCTTCGGTCGATATGATCCGCCTGATTTGCCACCGCAATTTTGGTGTGGGGTCCGATGGCATCCTCTGGGGTCCGCTGCCCAGCGACAAAGCCGAGGGAGGGATGCTCCGGATCTTCAATCCCGATGGCTCCGAAGCCGAGAAATCCGGCAACGGCCTGCGCATCTTTTCACGTTTCCTATGGGACGAGGGGCTGGTGAAAAGCACCCGCTTCAAGGTTGAAACCCTGGGTGGCGTCGTGGAATCCGAGATCAAGCAGGGAGGCCGGATGCTCACGGTGGCGATGGGCCGGGTGAGTTTCGACAGCTCGCAGATCCCCGTCGCCGGAGCCCCGCGGGAGGTCATCGACGAGACTTTCACGATCAAGGGCCGCGAATTCAGGTTCTGCGCGGCCACGATCGGCAATCCGCATTGCGTCATCCCCCTTTCTTCCGTGTCGGAAGAGCTTGCCCGCCAGTACGGCCCCGACATCGAGACGCACCCGCTCTTTCCCCGGAAGACAAACGTGCAGTTCCTGCAGGTGCTCGATCGCTCGAATATCCGCATTGAGATATGGGAACGCGGAGCGGGATATACGCTCGCCTCGGGCAGCAGTTCGAGCGCCGCCGCCGCCGTTGCGCGCAAGCTCGGGCTGGTCGATCCTCGCGTGACGGTGCACATGCCCGGCGGGAAAATCGAGATTGAGATCGCGGAGGACTTTTCGATCCGCATGACGGGTTCCGTGAACAAAGTCGCGGAAGGGGTCATGCACGCGGAGCTTTTCACGGCGCGGGCATGAGTCACCGCGGCCGCAAAAGACATTGCGCGCCCTCGGTCCCGCCCTAGCGTGTCGCTGCAATGGGATGGATCGCAGATTTTATTAGATTCTGGTGGTGTCTGTTTTACTGGAACAGTCATAAAGCCTGGTTTCATCTGAATCCATCCAAGCGGCGCTGCCCCTGCCAGGCTCAGAGCGATTCCGGCAAGGCTTATGAAACGGAATGCGAGGCGTCCGGTTCCTGGGCGAAGCCCCTTCGTTTCCGCCGGGTGTGCCCCCTTCTCGTCGAAACTCCGAAAGGCCGGCGCTGTTCCGTGGACGCCCGCGATGTGCGCCCCTTCTGGCTCAGGGCGGCGGCCTATTACGGAGGGGCCGCCGTCGTTTCCTACCTATGTGCCACCCTGCTGGCCTTCGGGGTGCTCAGGTTCGCGGGCTATCCGGTCGGGCTGGGCACCGTGATGTGGCCCGGGAAGTGGCACGAGTTCGACAAGGCGAAAGCCCAGTTCTTCTTCAACAAAGGCAGCGCCGCCATCGCCCATGGCGACTACCGGGAAGGCACCATGGCTCTGAACCTGGCTTACCAGCTCGACCCTTCCCATTACTCCACGGGGCTGCTCCTCGCGCGCTTCGCGACTTTGCTGCAACCGGATAATTGCGACCGATTCTTCAACGAACTCACGCTGCGCAATCCGGAACAGGCGGCGACCACCGCGGAACACTGGCTGCGCAGCGCGCTCGCCCGCGGCAACTTTGTCGTGATGAGGGATCTTGCCCTGAAGCGTCTCAAGGCGGGCGACAAGCCCAACTCGCCGTGGATACACGCGCTGCTATTCTCGACAAGAATCATCGGGGACGACGCCTCGCTGCGCGCCTTTCTCCTCAGTCCGGAAGGCGCGGAGTGGAAGACTCTCATCGAGACGGAGTTCCTAATCCGCGCGGGACGCCGGACGCAGGCCGAACAGATCCTGTCGCAAATCTGGTATCCGAGAAAAACATACTTCGCCTACTACCAGACACGGCAGCTCCTGGCGCTGGGGCATCCGGACGACGCGATCCTGGCATGCGGCTCCTACCAGGATATCATGCCCGTAAGCGATCGCGTGGCCGTGTTCCTCGGCGCGCTTGCCCTCAAGGGCGACAAGGCGCGGCTTCTGCTCGAATCCAAAAACCTGCTGGGCCTCAAGGACAGCACCTGTGCGGCGGTGGAGATGCTCTCGGTGCATCTTGTGACCAATCCCGACGCCGATCTCTTCACGATGCTTATGCAATACGTGAAGGATAAGCCCCTCCCGAGGAACAATGCCGGGGACCGCGCCTACCTCACGCTCTTCTTCGCGGCGGGAGTCATGCGCGACAATGCCGCGCTCTCCTACATCCAGGTTCTTCTGAAGGAACGATCGGGAGCCCCCTTGACGTCGCTCAGCGCCGCAGAGGAATTCTTCATGGACAGCCATTCCCTGGTCAGGCTCGGATCGTTCCTTCCCGTCCTGCCTGTCACGATGGACCTGGTCTACGCGTTGCATGAACGCTATGCGACGGGCACCCAGCGCCCGCCTTCCAAAACCCCATGATCCCGCCTCTCTCGCCGATGGAGACCTCCCCAGGCGGCGGCGCCGCCGCGTGGACTTCGTGGCGCGTGACGGCTCCCCTCCTGATGCTGGGAGCCCTGGGCGTCATGGTCTCCGCAATTCTGTGGCCCCAGTGGCGGCATAATCCCGAGTTTTTTCACGGCCTGTTCATGCCGGTTCTCTTTGCGGTCCTGCTATACGAGAGCCGGCGGCATGGTACGCGGCGCCTATTGCCCGACTCCCAGGCGCTGTCTGTCACGATGATCGCCCTAATGGGGATTGGACTTCTCATATTTTCCGCGGGAGGCCTCTATGCCCTGGCCTTGGGGTGGTCGCACGATATTCCCTGCCTGGCCGCAGCGCTCGAATTCTCCGCCTTCGGGCTGGCGACCCTGATCGCCCTGTCGCGCCGCTCAGTCGGACTGTGGTGGTTCAACTGGCCCGCCTTGGCGGCGTTCGGACTCTGGACGCTTTGCGCGCCCCTGCCTCCGGGCCTCTGGGCGCGACTCATGTGGAAACTCCAGATGGGCGTCACGACAGCAGTGCTCGATACGCTTCACATCCTCGGAATCCCAGCGGTGCAACAAGGCAACATCATCGAGCTGGCCAGGACATCTGTGGGAGTCGAGGAGGCGGGCTATGGTGTTCGCAGCCTCGTCTCCTGCCTGTTTGCAGGCGTGTTTCTCTCGGCCTCCATGGTCCGTCACTCAAGCAGCCGGCTCATCCTCATCGCCTTGTCCGCTCCCCTGGCGGTTGCGCTGAACTACATCCGGTCGTTGCTGTTGAACCTGCTGGCCAACAAGGGTGTCGATATCTCCGGGTCGTGGCATGATATCACGGGATTCGCCATACTCGGCGCAACAGCGATCATCCTTGCGGCCTTTGCGATAATATTGGCGCGTGTCGAGAAATTCGGAGCAAGGCGCACCCGCTCCCCCGAACAGGCGGTGGATGCCTCTGCACCCAAGGGGAGCCTAATAGCCCTGACATGCGGCCTGGGCCTCGCCGTCTCGATCGCTTTGATCTTCATCGTCGCCTCCAAACCCGTGACGGGAATCAAGCGCGCCGCTCCTGACCTGGAGGCGATCCTGCCCTCAATGACGCAAGGCTGGCAGGTGATTTCGGCGCCGGATCCACTGCGCTTCAGCGAAGTGCTCCAAACCGACAGGCTGATCCAACGAGATTATGTCCGCGTCGATGCCGATGGCACCACACAGGTAACCGTTTACCTCGCCTATTGGGCTCCCGGGCAATCCAATCCGAGCCGGGTCGCCATCCATACCTCCGATGGCTGCTGGCCCGGGGATGGCTGGTCGTTGCTCCCCTTAGAGCCGGCTCAGGCCCGTTGATCACAGCGGATCGCAGGCTGCCCGATGCGGAACAGCGCTGCTTCACGGATGGGCGGGGATCTCAGCAATACGTTTGGTATTGGCATCTTTATGACGGTCATCCCATCGTTCAGCGCAATCCCTACAACGTGGGAGAGCTGCTTCGAATGGCCCTGCGATACGGATTCGATCGCTCCGGCGACCAGCTCTTCGTGCGCATTGCCAGCAATCGCCCCTGGAAAGCCATCTCCAGCGAACCGCTCCTCACGGATATTTTGCATAAACTCAAACAACACGGACTCTAGGCAAAAAACGCATGCAATGGACGCAGAAATCATAGCGCGGCGGAGCCGCAACCAAAGAGGTCTGTTTATCGAGAGTTTCCTTTCTTTGAACTCCTTTCGTCTTCTCCGCTTCTCCGCAGTAAAAAATGGGTTGGGGTTCCGATCATCCAATTCAAAGACATTTTTACTGCGGAGAAACGGAGAAAAAGGCCGTGCAGATTCCTCGCGGCCGGAGACGATTCGTATAGATAGTAGCACGGAGTGGCGGAGCCGCTGTCAAAGAGGCCTGCCAGGAGATCGGAAGTCGGAGATCGGAAGCCGGCACAAACCAGCGCCCGCTTCCGTCTGCCTTGTCCCGTCCTGCCCGACCATCCGACTTTCTGCCTCCGGCTTCTGGCCTCTTCAGCGTAGATAGGAATCCGAATTTTAAACAATACCATGCTGCAACAACTCACCTCCAGGGAGAAACGCGCCCTGTCTTTCCTCACCCTCATCATAGTTCTCGGCCTGATCGGCATGGCCATTCTTTGATCCCCATGAGCATCACTCAAACCGCCATCCGGCTCCCCCATCTCGGCGCACTCGCATTCTGCCTGGCTTGCCTATGTCTCGCCATCGTTTGCAGCTTAGGCTGGTTGAGTGCCCATCGCGAAGCCGATCTGTTGCGAACCGAGCTCCAACTTGCCACCTCCGAAGTGCGTGCGGCCCGACAACAGATCGAGGCGGAACAAATCATTGGGCGTCGGCAGATCGAGATGCTTCGCGAGCGCCAGACTTCTGCGCCGGCAACATCTCCATAATTTGTCGGCCTGCCATTTGCGTAATGTCCGACAGCTAATAATCCTTATGCAGATGTTCAGTTTAACTCATCTGTTATCGTGCTGATTATTAGCTATCTTATTATTATTCATTTAGATATCAATGCCTCACAAGTTGGCCACCATAACTTGAAACTTGTCATAAAAGAAAGGGATAGGGAGTCTCGCCATCTATGGTTATAAAACCCAGAGTTCGTGGATTCGTTTGCGTCACCGCTCATCCGCAAGGCTGCGCCAAGCATATCCAGGAGCAAATCGAGACCATCAAGGCCAAGGGCTTGATCAAGGGGGGGCCGAAGAATGTCCTGATCATCGGAGCCTCCACGGGTTATGGTCTCTCAACGCGCATCGCGGCCGCCTTCGGCTCCGGAGCAAAAACGCTGGGCGTCTTTTTCGAGCGGCCTTCCGAGGAGGACCGTCCCGCCACGGCCGGGTGGTACAATTCGATCGCATTCACCCAGGCCGCGCGTTCCGCCGGTCTGTTTGCCGCCAATGTCAATGGCGATGCCTTTTCCGACGAAATCAAGAGACAGGCCATCGAGGTGATCCGCCGCAATATGGGTCCCATCGATCTCGTGGTTTATTCCCTGGCCTCCCCCAAGCGCACTCACCCGCGAACGGGGGTCACCCACAGGGCCGTGCTCAAACCTGTGGCATCCACATACACCAATAAAACCGTGGATACGGACACGGGTGTCGTCAGCGATGTATCCATAGAACCCGCCACTCCCGAGGAGATTGCCGACACGATTGCCGTCATGGGCGGCGAAGATTGGGAGATGTGGATGCATGAGCTTGAGAAGGAGGGGCTAATCGCCCCAGGAGCCACCGCCGTGGCTTATTCCTACATCGGTCCCGAGGTGACTTGGCCCATATACAAGAACGGAACGATAGGCCTTGCGAAGAACGACCTCGAACGCGCCGCCCGACGCATCGACGCCATGCTGAAGACCCATGGCTATGGCCGCGCCTTCGTGTCGGTGAACAAAGCCCTGGTGACTCAGGCCAGTTCCGCCATTCCCGTGGTGCCCCTCTACATATCGATCCTTTACAGGATAATGAAGGCCAAGGGCCTGCATGAGGGATGCATCGAACAGATCCATCGTCTCTTCTCCACGCAGATGTATAATGGCTCCGCCCTCCGATTTGATGAGGAAGGCCGGGTGCGCATCGACGATTGGGAAATGCGCCCGGATGTGCAGGCGGAGTTACCCGCCCTTTGGATAAAGGTAAACACGGAGAATCTTGAGAACACGTCCGACATCGCCGGATACCGCGCCGAGTTTCTCAAGCTTTTCGGTTTTGGTCTTCCGGGAGTGGACTATTCGGCCAGTCTTGAGCCCCACATCCCGATGATCTGATCCAGGGTTTGCCCACTCTCCCATGCGAGCCGTCATCCAGCGCGTCAGTTCTGCAAGCGTCAGCGTGGGCGGCTGCACACGCGGGGAGATAGGCCCGGGCCTTCTCGTGCTTCTCGGCATCGCGCCCGGCGATTCCCCCGAGGATTGCGTGTGGCTCGCCCAGAAAATCGCCCGGCTGAGGATCTTTCCCGACGATGCCGGCCAGATGAACCGATCAGTCATCGACATCGATGGCGGCATCCTCGTCGCAAGCCAGTTTACTCTTTTCGCCAGCACCCGCAAAGGCACGCGCCCCTCTTTCAACGATGCGGCGCCCCCCGGTCTGGCCGGACCTCTCTACCAAGCTTTCTTGGGAAGGATGCACAGCGCCTTGGGGGGAAAGCAGGTTGCCTCCGGCGAGTTTGGCGCCATGATGCAGATCGCCCTTGTCAATGATGGCCCGGTAACGATTATCATCGATACGCACCATCGAGAATAATCCCAACTCTGGCGTTCCCGGCATCATCTGCGATTTCGCCCACCTCCAAGCGCATAATCCCCCCATCAAGCCAGAGACCTCCTGCGCCGATATTTCAACATCGAGGCAACTCGTTACCGTAACGTTTTCCCGACCTATTCTCATCCATGGCGAACATCCTGCATCTCGACGAAAACGACGTCGCCAGCCGCGCCATGAGGGGAGTGCTGTCCCGCGTAGGGCACCGATGCGTCTCTATTACGTCAGCCCCGGACGCATGGACGGCGCTGCGCGACTTGGTGAAGTTCGATCTCGCCTTCGTGGAGCTAAAACTCAAGGGCGAGAATGGCATCGCCTTCATCGGCCGGCTTCGCGAGGACAATTTCCTGCAACGCCTGCCTGTGGTCGTTTACACGAGCGTCGGCGATCAGGCGGTGGTCAAGAAGGCTCTCTCCCTGCGCATCCAGAATTACCTCATCAAGCCGTACAACGACGCAAGCATCTACGCCGAAATATCCAAGGCGAACGCCAATCCCTGGCGCAACATGTTCTTCGAGGAGGAAAAATCCTTCTGCGCCCAGATGGGCTTCACCGCGTCGGATCTCCGGACGATGCGCGAAAGACTCCTGGATGAGATCGATCGCCTCTGCGCCCTCCTGCCTCTCTTTAACGTAGATGATCGCCAGAAGGAAATAAGCGCCAGCATCGATACCCTGTGCGGAAACTCCGAGGCCGCCGGTTATTGGGGCTTGGTGGATCTTCTCGGAAAACTGAAAACGAAGATCGAGATAAAGCGGTGGGAGGAACTCCCCCCCTTCATTTACGATCTGGAATACGCCAAGAAGCTCCTTTTCTGCCAGATCCACCCCGAGCACCTGCCCGAGGGGTTCCTGTCGGAGACGGAGCGCAAGGAGAAGGAAGAATCCCGCGAGCGTGCCCGATGGATGGATACAGATATCCGCATTTCCGGCCCCCTCGTGCAGCGCAGCGGCGTCCTTGCCCAGCTCGACGGACTCCCCGGCTTCCCCGTCATGGATACGGTCGCCGCCTCGTTTCTGATGTTTGCGGACGGCCAGGCATCCAATCTCGCCAATATCGCCGAGCTCGTCAGCCGCGATCCGGGGCTTACCGCCCAGGTTCTCGTCGCCGTCAACAAGATCGAGCGCGAGGACATGAACGTCGTCGAGGATCCCCGCACCGCCATCAGCCTTCTCGGGGAAATCCGCCTCAGCAGCCTGGCGAGGACTTTGCCGATCATCGATGAGCGCCACATGCAGATGCCGCCGGTCACCTGGCCACATTACTGGATGTTCCTCATGGGCGTTGCCCGCTTGGCCCAATACACCTGCCGGAATCTGGAGATGGAGGATATCGAGCCCAATGCCTACACCGCCGGCCTCCTGCACGACTTGGGCAAGCTGCTTCTGTTGAAGCTCTATCCCTTCGGCTTTCAGGCCATTGTGGCCCATGCGAAGAGCCACTCCGAGCCCCTTCACGTGGCCGAGCAAAGTTACATCGATATCACCACGCGGGAGATGGCCATCCACTTCTCCGAGCTAAGCGGCCTGCCTGAATGCTACCGCAATGTCATCAGATGGGTCGAGACCCCGCAGGACTCCGCAGCGGACGCCGAATTGGTCGCGGCCGTCTCGCTCGCCCGGTTTCTGTGCCTGCATAATCACGTGGGCTATTGCGGCGACACGCCCCATGACGAGGCTCCCTGCATCGAGGAGACCCCCGCTTGGCAGATTCTGCGCACGCGCATTTTCCCGAGCTTCAATATCCGCCAGTTCGAGGCCCAGGCGCACGCCTTCAGCAAGGAATTGCGCCAGGAACTGCTTGGGCGCCTGAGGTAATACCCGGCACGGTGCGCTCAAGCCATGAGCAGCGCCGAGAAAAAGGGTTGCTTGAAGGGCCGAGGTATGTTGCCAAAGGCCCTCGTGTCGGGCCGTTAATAGCCGAGTTGGAACCCCCTTCCGCCTCGCGCCTCCGACGCGCCTGATCCTGTCTCGCACGACCTATTCTCCCTGATCACTCTATTTTTATATGGATAACACAGCCGCAGCCCAGCCGCGCGAAACTCTGAAAACCCTTCCCAGCGACGATGTTCGCCAGATTCTTTGGCGCTATAGCGACCGCTACGACATGCAGATGCTCGTCCAGTCATCCCGCTCCGTAGCGCGCGGCATCGTAGCCCGTCTGGTCGCCGAGGGCGCTCGCAACAGCCACGATTGGACCGAACAGAAGGCGCCGCTTCTCAACGCCTTCGACGAGGCGGGCATCACGACGTGCTTCATGGAACCCCATCAGGGCGGCTTCATCGAGGGTCCTAAGAATCTCGCCATGGCGCTCGTCGCCATGGAACTGTCCTGGGTCGACGGCGGCTCGGCCACCTGCAGCCTGGCGGGCAACCTCGCCCTCTCCCCCATCCACGAACGCGGCACCAAGGAACAACTGGATTTCTATATGAGCCGTTGCGTGCCGGCCAAGGCGGCCGAGGCCGGCCAGCCCGTCTGGCGCGGCGCCTTCGTCCTCACCGAACCCCTGCCCTACGTGGGCGTCGAAACCGGCCTCCTCAGCGGCAAAGCCCGCATCGTCGAATGGGAAGAAGGCAAGGAACCTATGCTCCAGATCGAGAAACGCGGCCGCTTTATCACGAATATGGGCTTCGCCAACTTCGTGACCGCCGCCGTGGATTCCGACGATCCGCGCATCAAGGGCAGTTGCATTGTCATCATTGAGGAAACCGACCCGGGTGTCTTCGACCGCGGCACTCCCACCAAGAAGCTCGTCCACCAGCTTTCCTCCACCAACGATCCCGTCTTCAGCGCGAAGATCCCCGCCTCCCGCATCGTGGGCGGTTACACCGTCGTGGACGGCGTGATCGTCCCGAAGTACAGCCACGGGGAAATCATCGAGGCGGTCTTCCGCCGCACCCGCGTCACGGTTGGAATCATGACCGCCGCCAAGCTTCTCTCCGCCGTCGAGCCGATCATCCGCTATCAACGCAACCGCTTCCGCGGCGGCGCGACTGTCCAGCCGGGCACGCCGCGTTTTGAGTTGGGCCTCCAGCAGAAGGAGGATTCGCTGCACCGCCTGACCGACGTATGGGCCATGGGCGAAGCAGGCGCTTCCCTCGGTTTCGCCGCCGCGCGCCTCTTCGACAAACTGGATCCCCTCGAACGCGAAAAGGATAAGAAATTCATCGAGCAGGGCATCCTTACCGGCACCGCCCAGTTCAAGACCTATCGGCGCCTTGCCAAGGACGCCATCGACTTCGTCGAGATGTCCGCCAAGCCCGAGGCAGGACGCGATGCCGCCCGTTACGAGGCGCTCAAGGCCGACGTGATCCTGCAATACATGATCCTCGACGCCCAGGCCAACGTGCTCTGTCCCGCCACCAAGCTCTGGAACCCCGGACAGGGCGCCAACGTCATGCGCGAGGCGGTGAGTCTCGTCGGAGGCTACGGCATCATCGAGGATTGCCCGGGATTCCTCGGCCACAAGTGGATAGACGCCCAGCTCGAGGCCACCTACGAAGGCCCCGAGGCCGTGCAGCGTCGCCAACTTTCCATTACGATGATCAACGAGGTGTTCATCGCCTGCTTCCGCACTTGGATCGCGGAGATGCGCGCCATCGCCTCCAGCCATCCCGCCTCGGGAGCCTGCACGCTCGCCACCGCAATGGATCTCTGGCTCTGGTCCGTCGAGCACCTGCAAAAGGCCGCCGACGTCGACGGCGTCAAGCTCTTCTCGAGCAACCGCCAGGGTGTCACCTTCCCCATGGCGGACGCCCTCTGCTGGCTTCTCGCTTCCCGCCACCAGATTCTCGACGTCCTGGAACTCGAGGCCAAGGGGCCGGAGAACCCCGTCGTGGCAGAGGGTCTGCAGGGCACGCTCAATTTCCTCTTCGACCTGTGCTTCGTCCAGGCCGCCCATGCCGCCGGCGAAGCCGCCCGCATCTGCGCCGAGCTGGTGCATGGCTACAACGCCCAGAGCGCCTGCTGCTGCAATTCCGGCGCCCCCGCGCTGGAACAGTTCGCCGCCCTTCGCGTTAAACTCGACGGATGCATGGCGGGAAGCCGTCTCGCCAAGGATCGCGCCGCCGAAGCCCTCACCACCGTGATGATCCCCGAAGCCCTCGATTACCCGATGTGATGCTGATCGCCGGGCGATCCGCGGAAGATAGGAGCTAGGAGTTAGAATCTAGAATAAGATATCCGACTCCTGTCACCTGGATTAAATCCCATATCCATTACCTCTGCGTCCTCTTTTCACCTTCGCGCCCTCTGCGTTCCAAGTTACATTGCCTCAATCGTCGCGCCGTTCCCATTCTAACTCCTAACCTGCCCTGAGCCTGTCGAACGGGCTCCTAGATTCAAGATTCTGGATTTCCTCCATGTCCGATCCCGAACGCCAATCCCTCTCCGTTGACATCGCCTGTGTGGGCTTTGGACCCGCCACGGGCGGTTTCCTCGCCACTTTGTCCCGCAAGTTGGCCAATCCTGACGGCACGCCTGCGGTCGAGAGCAGCATCATGCCGGGCATGCCTCCCCAGGTGATCTGTTACGAGAGAGCCGACGATCTTGGTTTTGGAGTTTCCGGCGTGGTCACGCGTGCCCGTAGCATCAAGGAAAGCTTTCCCGACCTCGATCTGTCGCAGATTCCCATGACGGCTCCTGTAAAACAGGAAAAAATCGCCTACCTGCTCGATCCCATCGGCGCGAGCCGGCGTCCCGCGGTCATGCGCATGGCGGATGGCCTCATCCGCGCCTGCAAAGGCATCCTTCCCTATGAGTGCGACGCGATGAATCTCCCCTGGGAGCCTCCTTTCCTCCGCAAGCATGACGGCTTGGTCACCTCCATGGGCCAGTTCAACCAATGGGTGGGCCAGCAGGTCATGGGTTCTGGACTCGTCCAGGTTTGGCCCGGCATGCCTGTCTCCAAACCCATCATCGAGGATGACAAGGTTGTGGGCGTGCAGCTCATGGACCAGGGCACCGACAAGCAGGGCAACCCGTCCGCCGGCTTCATGCCGGGCATGGAAATTCGCGCCGCACTCACCGTCATCGGCGACGGTCCTGTCGGCGACATCGGCCGCCAACTCGACGAGAAGTTCGGCCTGCCCGAGGGCAACCACCAATATGAATATGCGGTGGGCATGAAGGTCGTCGTCGACCTGCCTGAAAACACTCCTCTCGAGCCAGGCACGGTCATCCACACTTTCGGTTACCCCGAGCCCGAGATCTTCGGCTTTTTCTACGTCCACCCCGGACGCATCGCCTCGCTGGGCATCTTCGTTCCCTCCTGGTTCGATAATCCGGTTCGTACGTCCTACCGCTACCTGCAGCACTGGATGATGCATCCCTACCTATGGCGCTACCTCGACGGCGCCACCCTGCGTTCCTGGGGAGCCAAGACCTTGCAGGAATCCGGGCGCCGCGGAGAACCCCGCCTCGTGGGCGACGGTTATGCCCGCATCGGCGAGGGCTCGGGCTCCACCAATGTGCTTACAGGTTCCGGCGTCGACGAAGCCTGGGCGACCGGCGTGCAGCTCGCCGAGGCCGTGCTCGAGCTTCTCAAGGCTGGCAAGCCCTTCACGCGGGAAAACCTCGAGGGCTCCTACGTGCGCCGCCGTCGCGAAAGCTGGGTCGAGAAAGAGAGTCTCATCGCCGAGAAATCGCGCGACGGTTTCACCAAAAGTTTCGTGCGCGGCATGATCGGCATGGGCATCGTTGGCATGACCGGAGGCAGGCTTTCCCTTGCGGGCAAGCCCACGCCTCCGCATAGGCGTCTGCCTTCCGTGGAGAGCTATTTCAAAGGCAGGATCTCCGCCGCTGAAATCGCCGCCATTCGCCAGGATTGCCAAGCCAAAGGCCTGCCGCTCCATAGTATTCTCATGGATCGCGCAGGATGGCCTGCCATACCCTACGACGGCAAACTGCTCGTGTCGCACCAGGACGCCCTCCTTATGGGCGGCAAGGTCCAGGCGCCTCCGGGATACGCCGACAATGTGGTTTTCCTGTACCCGCAGGCCTGCGAGACCTGCGGCGTGAAAACCTGCATCGAGATCTGCTCCGGCCAGGCCATCACGCCCGGCGAGAAGGGCATCCCCGCTTTCGATCGCGAGAAATGCATCCACTGTGGCGCCTGCTTCTGGAACTGCTCCCAAGCCCGCCCCGACGATCCCTCTCGCAGCAGCCTCCTCTTCCGCGCAGGCACCGGCGGCCTCCACTCCGCGGAGAATTGAGTTGGGTTAACTGCGAAGAAACGAAGAAGCAAAGGTCGATCCCTTTGTTTCTTTGAAGCCAGGACCTCGGAATTTGTCCGGTTCAATTCTATAAAATTGGAGCTTCCGGACTTCTCCCTCGCTTCTATTTCCCAACGCCCAGATTGACGCTGCAGAGACGAGAGCTTGTCGAACGGACGTCTCCCCTCTTTGCTTCTTCGCTTCTTTGCAGTTCAACAAGGTTTTGTCTTCGCACTTCCGACTTCCAGCGATTTCCATCTCCCTCCTTACTTTTCGCTTTCCCATTCTCTCTACTCGCTCCTCACTTCTCGCTCCTTTTCCTATGTCCCCCTTCCAAATCGTCGTCTGCGGCAGCCTCGTGCCTGATCCGCTCCAAACCCTCGAACCCATCGCCACACCCACAGGTCCGGGCCTCAAGAATGAGCTCATGCTCCCGTCCGTGCTCGATCCCTGGGCGGCAAGCGCACTCTACGAGGCTGCCCATCTGGCCAAACAGGTTGCTGGCAGCAAGGTCTGGCTCGTGAGCATCGGCCCCAAGGCCAAGCTCCAGCAGCTCATGATGACGATCTCCCAGAAGGTTGCCTTCGAACTCGTCGCCATCGACGGTCCATCGAGCGGTTTTACCGAATCCGCCGAGATCGCCGCGGCCCTCGCCGAAGCCATCAATGGCATCGCAGGCCTCGACAAGTCCCGTCTCCTCGTTTTCGGCGGCTGGGAATCAGCCTCCCGTGGCGCAGGCACCACCCTGCAAATGGTGGGCGAACGGCTGGGCATCGTCGACCAGTTCCAAGGCGTCGATAAACTCACCGCCAAGGACGACGGCTCCCTAGAAATCCTTGAGCGTATCGAGGGAGGAAAACACCAAGTTTCCACCTGCGCCGGATGTCCCGCGCTCCTCGGTTGGGCCACGGGCAATCTGCCCGAGCCGCCCAACAACCCGCAGATCGGCATGGCCAACATGCGCACCGTGATGCCCGCCCTGCAACGCGCCAAAGCGCTGAAAATCGCCCGCGAGGGCCTCGCCTTTGCCAGCGTCACCCTCCCCAAGCAGCGCCGCGACACCAAGATCGTCAAGGACCTGTCCCCCGACGAGATTGCCCGGGATATCGTCGAATGGATCGGCAAGGAATAGAGGCCAGAAGCCTCAATTAAGCTACAAGCTAACAGCTACTAGCTAATAGCTTAAAACCACTTACTCTCTTAAGCTCTTACTCCTCTTACTCTCTCCCATATTTTCTATCTCCGACTTCCAACTTATAGCTTCCAGCTTAAAGCCATTCCTCCCTTACGCTCTTACGCCACTTACGCTCTCCTCAACATCAGATGTCCTCCATCCTTTTCCTCGCCCACACCGAAGCCGACGCTCTCCTCTCGAAACATGCGCTCGAGGCGCTCGCCGCAGCCCAGTCCCTTCGCTCCTCCCTTTCCGACTCCGCGCTCCTCATCGGCATCATCGGAGCTGATACGACGAAGGCCGCCGATCAAATCGCAACAGCCGGCGCCGCGCGCATCCTCGCCGTCTCCGGCCCGGAATTCGGCCAGTCGCGTTATTCGACCGATATCCTCGCCGTCGAGGCCGTCTGCAAGGCTGCGGCAGCCACGTACGTCGTCGCCCCCGCAACCTCCCGCTGGAATCGTGTCATGGCCGGCGCCGCCCAGCGCCTGGGCGGTCGCATCGACTCTCATGCCACGGCGATCTCGGTCAACGGCGGCGCGCCCGCCGTCAACCGCTGGTTCTATCGCCAGCGCATGGAAGGCGTCGTCACGCGCACCAAGCTTCCCTGGTTTATCCTTCTCGAGGCCGGCTGCGTCCCCGCCTACTCCGGCGCTCCCGGATCGGCCACTGTCGAGCCCCTCGGCATCGCCCCGGCAGCCTCCAACC
This sequence comes from Opitutaceae bacterium, assembly GCA_041652235.1. GTDB lineage: Bacteria > Verrucomicrobiota > Verrucomicrobiia > Opitutales > Opitutaceae > MWDT01. The sequence goes on from JBAZHQ010000009.1 coordinate 31,914, forward strand.
TTCGCACGTCCGTCTCCGGTATCCGGGCTCCCGCCGCCGATGAGCAGACGATCCGTCCCGACGCCAAACTGCTCTTCGTCGCAGGCGCCGGTTGGACCAAGAAACAGGCCGACGGCCAGACTCATGCCCCGGAGGCCGAGCAGCTCATCCTGGGCTTCCTCCGCAAATCCAAGGCCTCGCTCGGCAGCACAAAGTCGCTTGTCGATCTCAGCGGCGAAGGCCAGGCGGTCCTCAAGTTCATGACCCACCTGAATCAGGTCGGCCAGACAGGCTCCACCCCGCGCCATCCCAAGGGACTGGCCACCTGCTGCCACGGCGAAGAGCCGCACACCGTCGGCTGGCGCTTCATCAATGAGCGCCGCGCCATCAATCTCAATCCCGGCTGCAGCTGGGCACAGGGCAAGGCGGACGTCCTTTACGTCGCGGACAGCTTCGCCGTCATGCGCAAGGTCAACGAGCTCCTCACCACCTGAAGCGCTGCGAACTGGCAGTCATCGACCGTCGGCGCCGATCCTTTCCCGTCAGGCGTCGAAAATACAACGCGCCCTCACGGCGCCGCAATTGCAACGCGCCCTATTCGCAAAGCTCAGCCGCTGCGAATCCAAGGCATCGCGCCCCAACCCCGGCGCCGCCTGTAATACCCCTCGCACTACACACCCCGTCTAAAGTCAGTCTTAATATCTCCTATCTCTCTGTATTGCTTATTTTAACGTATCTTTGTCACGTATTACGTGACAAAGGAAATCAGACTGTCGGAGGAAATATTTTCCCGGGAAACATTCGGATTCGGCGACCGGATTCCGCTATTTTCAGAGAATCTTTCGGAGCGGTTTGCTAGGGGTAATTTCCTAAGCAATTTTACATGAGACAAGCGCAGTTTCCTCCATTCACTTATGTAATCCTAAATCCGATACACACAGTAGGAGGCCGCCCATGGAAGGGAACCACTCCATAAACCAAAATCCCCTCAACCCGAAACCCACAGGGCTCGCGAAAGGGAAAAATGGTTTCAGAATCGGCCTCATCTTCCTCTGCGGCATTGCCGCCTTCACCCACTTCCTGGTAGCGGCATCCAGCCCGGCTCCAGCGCTCTCCCCAAAAGACGTCGCCCTTCTCGACGAGATCGAAAAGAGGGCCGTCCTCTTCTTCGTCGAGCAGACCGATCCGAATTCAGGTCTTACTCGCGACCGTGCTCCCGCAAACGGCAATCCCAGCAACGCCCGCTCCAGCGTGGCCGCCACCGGCTTTGCCCTCACCGCCTGGGGAATCGCCGCCGAGCGCGGCTGGATGCCTCACGAAGCCGCCCGCCGCCATGTGGTTACGACGCTTCGTTTCATGATCGAGCGCGTCGATCATTCCCGGGGCTGGCTCTACCACTTCGTCACCATCGAGGAAGGACGGCGCGCCTGGGAAAGCGAGGCCTCCACGATCGACACCGCCCTTTTCCTCCAAGGAGCCCTTTTCGCCCGCGAATACTTCAAGGACTCCGAGATCAACAAACTGGTCGACCGCCTTTATTCCCGCATCGACTGGAACTGGGCACTCAACGGCGGCAAGACTCTTTCCCATGGCTGGCGCCCGGAGTCGGGCTTCATCTCCAGCCGCTGGGACAGTTACGCCGAGATGCTCGGCCTTTACCTCCTGGGCATCGGCGCCCCGGAACACCCGCCCCCGGCGTCAACATGGC
>JBAZHQ010000010.1:0-29471 GCA_041652235.1 Opitutaceae bacterium
TCCACACCCAAATTATAGCGGGCGTTTTTTGGCCGAAGCCAGGTTTTTCACCCGGTTTCGGCCATTATCATATTTACTTACATGTTGTATGTAAATGGCTTGCGTACTTGGGACAGGCTCTATTTAGATTCGCAGAGGAGTTCCATTGGCAGCGCCGAGTAGATAGAGCCTATCCCAAGTTCCTGTAAATTTCGTAACGGAAACAATCGCGCCTTCGAGGCGTATGCTTGGAAAGTTCACAGAGAGGTTACCGGGCTAAAGCTAAAGGGCAGAGCTAAAGCCCATGTACAAGCGTTTTTCTTTTAAAGTGGGCCATATCAAGATACTTATAACCAATCTTTTATGATTATTCCAGCCCGCCTTCGTTTGGCTCATTGGATTTGGGATTTATCGCTTTCTGGGCCTTAGCCTCTGCGAAAAACCAACGTGCCCAGCGACGAGTCCCCTGGAGGACAACGCGACCTTCGCTGCGGAGTTCACCCAAAAGCCGTTGGACAGCGCTTTCGGAGAGTGATGGAAGAACCTGGCAGAGTTCGAAAAGCGGTGCTCCTTGTATGGCGTTTTCCCGCAGATGTTTTTCAAGCAGTGCCTTGTTGGTCTCGTGATCGAGTCCCCGTCGGCGGGTATATGTCCCCTTCTTCCCGATGCTGGCATAGAGTTCACGGGAGAGCAGGTAGCGCACACCCCGGCCACGGCCAAGGCATTCGACCGCACCAGCATCGATCAATCCTGAAAGACGATCATGCATCGCCTCAGAAAGCGAGGAGTCCCGCGCAATGGCATCGAGCGCGAGAAAATCGTAGGTTGAGAAGCTGCGCAACTTCTCCTCGCCGAGCCTCTCTAGGAATCGAATGAAGGCCGGATTCTTTACAGAACCTTCGAGAGTAAGCCGTACTTCGTGGGCTGCTGAACCGGAAAAACTGGGCAAAGGCTTACTCTGCCGTATGGCTGTTTCGATCATCAGATTCAGGCCCTGCCCTGAACGTTCAATCAGACCGCACCTCGCCAGCGCCTCGGCCAAGCGCCGATTGCGGGGATTTTGTTGATCGATGATATTTTCTGGCGTGATACCAGGGGGGAATCCTCCAGGACTGACGATTTCGAGGCGGCGGGCGAACTGCTTAACGAAGACCGAGCCGCCGAGGCGGTAGTCGCGGTGAGCCACGGCATTGAGGAGAGCCTCACGAACCGGTATCTCATCGAAAGTGGGAATATCGTAGCGGAAGAGTCCGTCCTGATAGCTCTGGCGATCATTACGAAGGTTTATCTTCTGCCACAGCAAATCATAGCGCGGCGGAGCCGCAACCAAAGAGGCCAGATGCCAGAAGCCGGAAGCCAGAGTCAGCAGGGAAGTCGGAGATCGGAGATCGGAGGTCGGCGTCACTCTGCGCCACTGCGTCACTGCGCGAGAATGGATTGGATGGTTGGGGATCGGTTCTGTCCGTCTCGGATTTCCTCTCAGCCTGAGATGAATTGTAAATACTGTAGTATGGAAGAGGAAGAATCCCTCGCGGACCTCGACTCGATCTTGGGCCGGACCAGTTGCCTCTGAAGAACGATATTCGAAAACGATTTCCGATTGGGCAAGGTGGCGGCCGAGGGCCGCCCGCGTGCCGAAGAGAATCAGCGCTGCATAGGTCAATCGGCCATCTGTCATCAGCTCGGCATCCGTTAACGTCTGAACGTCATCCCATGTCGCGATTCGCGCATTAGCAGCCTTACGCGCCCACCGTGCACGGTAGTCGGCCAGTGCTTCCGGAGAAAGATCGGACATCGTTGCGGCGACACATATTTCTGCGGAAAAATCGGGACCAGCTTCCGCGAAGATCGCACGTAATTCGACATCGCCCATCGCGGCGAGAGCGTCGCCTGCGCGTTTGAGAAAACGACCTTTGTGTTGCCAAGCGGTACCAGGCAAACGCGCAGGGACGTGGACGATCAATACACGTCGATCTCCGTGATGGTATTCCTCTACTGGAATTCGGTGACCAAGGCGCTGATGCAACCCAGCCTCTATACGCCCCGGCTCAGCAAAGGCGGCCGTACCCACAACCTGCCGAGGGCGGCGGTCTGTAACACCGAGGATGATCGTACCACCACCCTCGTTGGCGAGGGCTACGCAATAGTCCACCAGTTCCTCAAAATGGAAATTGTTCAAGGCTGTCTTGAATTCGAGGCGAGTGCCTTCCGGGGCGTCGATCCACGCTTGAAACTGAGTTGAAGTGGTGCTCATACGGAGAGATGTTGATCTGGAAGCGAAACGTGATTCCTCATGGCTTTTGTCGGCGTTCTGCAAAGAAGATGTATAATTCCTGCGCTTGGATTTCGAGACGGGCTTCGTGAAATCGAGGAGGCACTCGACCGGACCGGACCACAATTGACCGTCAGGCGCAGGAGTAGGAAGGACTCTTTACGGCGGAGCACATGCAACAACAAGGCAAGAAATTCTTCGCAATTCTCGGATGAAACCAACGCAGAGCCGAGACCTTGCACGAAGTCCAGGTCCACCCTAGGCGTTCTTTTAGATCAAGCGCGGCGTAATCTCGGCGTGCTCCGATGACTAAGCTGATGGCGGTTCTGCAGGTTTATCCTCAACGTCCCCTGCATCGGGCTTCTGTGCTCTTATAAAATCGCTCACCGCCGTCTGCAAAAGCAGGGCGGCGGTGGCATTGAATGCGGGTCGAACCCGCTACCACGGCTATGGTGGTTTTCTTCGTCGGTAACCGGCGGAGCCGATATACTGTCATCGAACGTCTGACTATCTGACCTAGACTATCTATCTATCTGAATAGTCAGCTCTCGCTGACATGCATATTATCGTCCCAAACAGCTCAAAAAACAAGGGACTTAAACATATTTATTCCGTTATCGGACAATAATTAATAAACGCATATATTCCCCTATAGAAAATCCGGATTTCCAGGATGCGGAACGTCGGGATTTATATAATTCTATCTATTCATGATCAGCGACTTATCATATCATATCCCTCTTTCTGAGATTTTTGATCTCACTGCGAAGCAACGAAAAACGATTTTGAACTGCGAAGAAGCAAAGAATCCAAGGATCTAACCTTTGTTTCTTTGATTCTTTGCAGTTCAAATTTCCTCAGCGAACTCCGCGCCTCCACGGTGAAACTCACAAAATTCCCGCGTTAGCCATCCTTGGTGTATCCGAGCATACCGCCCAGATTTGGGTAAAGATCTTCGTCTTCTGTTAAAAAGATGTTCGATGCCGCAGCATGAATCTCCCAAGTTGCCAGCCACCATGACAAAATTCGAAGCGTGGATTGCCTCAGGTTGGAGCGAGCAGGGCATCGCAAACGTGATCGTTTCCCGCACCCGCAGCGATGGATGCGTGGACGCAGGATTCTTCCTGGTCGATGCATGGTGCCTCGGCATTAAGGACGCCTTCCTTTTCGAAAACGCTCCGCCCTCGATGCTGCAGGAGGTCCTCGATGAGCAGATCCCCGCAACAACCCGGGAACGAATACACCCCGCCTGCGCCAAACGGCTGATCGATGGAGCCATCGCTTATGCCGACAAACTCGGCTTCCTACCCTGCAAGGATTTCAAGAAGGCGCGCAAAGCTCTTTCCGGCCTCGACGCCTCAAGCTGCGACCAGACCTTCACCTTCGGTAAAAACGGGAAACCCTGCTTTGTCGCCGGTCCCAACGACACCCAGGAACGCATCGACAAAATCTTGCGCGTCCTTACCGCAAGACTCGGTCCCGATGGCTTCACCTATATCGTGCCAGAGTCGGGAGAAGAGGATGAGTTCGAAGATCTCCCGGGCCTCGACGACGACGATGATGACAAGAGTCTTTTCGGCGACGACGAAACCGAACCCATCGATGAGATCTTGGTGATCCGTGACGAGCTGAGATCCTTCTTCGAAGACAAGCCGACTGCCTGGCCCACCTTTGAGCGCTTCCTCGGATCGATGACCGCCATGCTGATCGCTCCGGAGATGGTGCCTCCTTTTCGGCTCCTGGAGACCCTCCCTGGCTGGGGTCCGTCATTCTTCACTGACAGGGAGGACATGAAAACCTTCATCGACGAGTTTACGCGTTACTGGAACAGCCTCTCCGATCTGATCGCGCTCGAGGAGGACGCCGGACCGAGCGCTGATTCCCCGATCGAGCTTTACGAGGACGAGTACGATAATCCGGAGTCCCTGCACCTCGCCCATGTGGAATGGGCGAAAGGCTTCTGTGCAACCCTGACCCTCTTCCCCAAGGCCTGGGGAGACGCTCCCCAGCGCAAAGACCTCGCCCCTGCCTGGTCAACCCTCTCCGCCTGGGCCGCCAACGCCGTCCCCTCTCCCACAACGAGGCGTGAGCACCAGAAACTCGACAAGGCCATCCTGACCCTCTACCGCGCCCTGAGAAAGACCTAGGGCCGGAAGAAAAATGGCCCAAAGACGCCAGATGCCAGAGGCCGGATGCCAGAAAGGAGTCTGAGATCTGAAGTCAAGCCGTCAGCATTTCTCCTGATCGTTTCTCCGAGTTCCCCGAGTCTCCGCAGTTAAATTGTCTTGAGGATCGAATGGCCACGGTCGCGATCCATTTTAACTGCGGAGACTCGGGGAACCGGAAAGATGAAAGCCTCGCGGAGCAAATGGGGACAGGCAGAATTGAGCTTTTCGACGTAACGGACGATCGCGTCCCGATATTCTGCCTGGGCGATTTATTCGCCTCTAGAATGAGAACGCCGAACTACACGGTAGAACCGGGCTCGCCAAGGCGAGCTGGTTCACCGTAGCGTTGGACGGGAGAAAATTATGACAACAACTCTCATCTGCTTTATTCTTGGTGTAGTCGGTGCTTTGGCCTGGGTTCGCGGTGTGATGGCAGGCACGATGTTGGGATTGGTCTTTGGGTTTGTTCATCGAAGTCAATCTCCGATGCGTTTCTGGCTATGTAGCGTGTTGTATGGGGCTCTTGTTTGCAGCTTCGTTGTGATGCCTATTCTCAAGTGGGCCGGACTGCGTGGCTAATGCAATATGATGACCAGATTTCTTTGCCCGAATTGCTGGACTATCAGAATCACCGCTAGCGGTTGTGATCTTGTGTCCAAGCAATCTTTAGATCCGACGCCGGGCTTCGGTCGGCACGGCTAATATCAACGTTGGGCGTTATCGAATCTGCGATGAGCGGGAAACCACATTCAGCTGACTGGTTCGGCGAAACCCGAAACTTTTGGTGGAATCACGACTTTCTCAGGTTGATGAGCGTCCGATGGGATCTCGCCAATGTGAAGAAGGCGCTCGATGTCGGCTGCGGGATTGGAGTTTGGGGACGTTGTTTGGCCCCGTTTCTCCCGTCCGATTGTGTGTTGACGGGTATCGATCGTGAGTCGCGATGGATAGAGGAAGCCCGAAAGAGAAGTGCCGGAATCGAAAATATCAAAGCTTTGTTCCAGCAAGGCGAAGCCGAGCGACTGCCCTTCCTCGATAATTCTTTCGATCTGGTTACGTGCCAAACGTTGCTGATCCACATAAAAGATCCCGTCGCCGTGATCCGTGAAATGATACGCGTGCTCGTCCCTGGCGGACTGCTCGTGATTGTGGAACCCAGTAATATCGCTACGAGCGCAAGTAGCATCGATCTAAAAACACCTATCAGCGAACTGATCGGCCTTCTAGAGTTCCAATTGATTTGTGAACGCGGAAAGATGAATCTTGGCGAAGGATTTAATTCTGCTGGTCCATGTGTAGCGGGCTGGCTCTCCGAGTTGGATATTGAGGACATCAAATCGTACATGTCGGACAAAACGAGCATGTTCATGCCTCCTTATGAGTCTGCACGCGAACGTGCGATAATTCGAGAAGTTGGGGAGATGAGTCAGCGGGACTTTTGGATATGGAATCGCGAAGATGCACTACGGTATTTTCTGGCCGGAGGTGGCATTCAGGATGCGTTTGATGCTCGCTGGAGCATGGCGCTGGCGAAAGTCCAAGAGGTGCTCAGCGAAATCCAGAAAGGGACACTGAGAAGTACGTCTGCGCCGATTATCCTACTTGTTTCGGGTCGGAAGAAAAAGCCCAACTCCCGGCTCGATCCGACGGGATCAAGCCGCTGAACGTTGATTTTTGACACGCACTGCCGGTAAAAGAGACAGCGAGTTGCGCCAGAAGGGAATATCAGGATCACTCTCATCCTAATTTTGCCTAAATTAGGATCAAATTAGGATTACACCAAAAAAGGCCGCGCTCCCCTTGGAAGGGTTGCGCGGCCTTTCATATCCTTGATGAAGCTAAGGAACTGAAAATGCGGCAGGATCGCTCATCGTCTGCAAGCAGGCTCCTTCAAATGAATGAATCCGGCCTCAGGGCAGGTCGGTCGAGCCCATCAGGTAGCGGTCGCACTCGCGGGCGGCGCCGCGGCCTTCGTTGATGGCCCACACCACGAGGCTCTGGCCGCGGCGGCAGTCGCCGGCGGCGAAGACGCCCGGGAGGTTGGTCGAAAACTTGCCGTGCTCGGCCTTGATGTTGCTGCGGGCATCAGTCTCAAGCCTGAGCTCCTTCAACAGGGCCTGCTCGGGGCCCATGAAGCCCATGGCAAGGAGAACAAGCTGGGCGGGACGTGTCTGCTCGGTGCCGGGGACTTCCTTCGGAATAAACTGGCTCTTCTCGTTCTTCTCCCACTTGACCTGCACGGTGACGAGTTCCTTCACCTGGCCATTTTCGTCGCCGACGAACTTCTTGACCGTGGTGAGGTAGATGCGCGGATCGGCGCCGAACTTGGCGGCAGCCTCCTCCTGGCCATAGTCAACCTTGAGAACCTTGGGCCACTCGGGCCAGGGGTTGTCGGGCTGGCGCTCCAACGGGGGCTTCGGCAAAATCTCGATCTGAACGATGCTCTTGCAGCCCTGGCGGATGGAGGAGCCAACGCAATCGGTGCCGGTGTCGCCGCCGCCGATCACCACGACATCCTTGCCGCGGGCATGGATGTCGGAGGCGTCCGCATTGAGATTCATCACCGCCCTTGTGTTGGCAGTGAGGAATTCCATGGCGAGGTGGATGCCCTTGAGCTTGCGACCCTCGATGGGAAGATCGCGCCCCTGGGTGGCGCCCACGCACAGGACGGTGGCATCGTATTCCTTCAGGAAGATCTGGGGCTCAACGTTGCCCCCGACGTTGGCGTTGCAGATAAACTTCACGCCCTCCTGCTCGAGAAGCTTCACACGGCGCTGGACGACCTCCTGCTTGTCGAGCTTCATGTTCGGGATGCCGTACATGAGCAGGCCGCCGGGACGATCGGCGCGTTCGAAAACGGTAACGGTGTGGCCCGCTTTGTTGAGCTGCGCTGCGCAAGAGAGGCCCGAAGGTCCGGAGCCGATGACTGCGACCTTCTTTCCGGTGCGCTGCTTCGGAGGCTCGGGCAGCACCCAGCCCTCCTCCCAGCCCTTGTCGATGATCGCCGCCTCGATGTTCTTGATCGTGACGGGCGGGTCGATGATGCCCAGCGTGCAGGAGCCCTCGCAGGGAGCAGGGCATACCCGTCCGGTGAATTCCGGGAAATTGTTGGTCTTGTGCAGACGCGCGAGAGCCTCGTGCCAGAGTCCGCGGAAAACAAGGTCGTTCCACTCCGGGATGAGGTTGTGGATCGGGCAGCCGGAGGCCATGCCGCCGATCAACTTGCCGGAATGGCAGAAAGGGACGCCGCAATCCATGCAGCGGGCTCCCTGATTGCGGAGCTTTTTCTCCTCCATGTGGAGATGAAACTCCTTCCAGTCGCGAATGCGCTCGAGAGGCGGGCGATCCACGGGCAGCTCCCTCAGGTACTCAATGAATCCAGTTGGCTTTCCCATCGTCGTAAGGGGTTGGTCGGTTGTTTTTGCTGCGGGGTTCAGTTGCCGCCGACGCGCGAAAGATCGCGGGCGTTCTCCTCGAAGGCCGCCATGATGGCCTCCTCGCCGGAGAGCCCCTGGGCGTGGACCCGCTCGATGCAGGCGAGCATGCGCTTGTAGTCCTTGGGCATCACCTTGACGAATTTCGGCACCATCGTTTCCCAGGAGCCGAGCACCTGGCGGGCGCGCAAACTCCCGGTGAAGGCGAGATGCTGCTCGATCATGTGGTGGACCTCCACGATCTCCCCAGGGGCATCCAATTTCTCGATACCAACCATCTGGAGATTCACATCCTTTGCAAAGGCGCCGCTCTCATCGAGCACGTAGGCGACGCCGCCGGACATGCCGGCCGCGAAATTGCGGCCCACGGTCCCAAGGACGACAACCTTGCCTCCTGTCATGTACTCGCACCCGTGGTCTCCCACGGCTTCGACCACGGCCTCAACGCCGGAGTTTCGCACACAGAAGCGCTCTCCCGCCATGCCCGAGATGTAGGCCTCGCCGCTCGTGGCCCCATAGAGGGCAACGTTGCCGATGATGATATTGTCCTCCGCCTTGAATGAGGAACCGGCAGGCGGAAACACGGCGATCTTGCCGCCCGAAAGGCCCTTGCCGACGTAGTCGTTGGCGTCGCCCTCGAGCAGGAAGGTCATGCCCTTTGGAATGAAGGCTCCGAAACTCTGGCCCGCGGAACCCTTGAACTTGATCCTGATGGTGTCCTCGGGAAGGCCCTTGGCCCCATGCTTCTTCGTCACCTCGCTGCCGGTGATCGTTCCCACCACGCGGTGGACATTCCTGATGGGGAGTTCGGCCACGACCTTCTCGCCCTTCTCGATGGCGGGCTTGCACAGATCGAGAAGCACCGTGAGATCGAGCGACTTGTCGAGACCGTGATCCTGCTTGACCTGGCAGAAGCGGCCGACCTCGTCGCCGACGTCGGGCGCGTAGAGAATATTGGAGAAATCGAGACCCTTGGCCTTCCAGTGAGTAACCGCCTTTTGCGCCTCAAGACGATCGACGCGACCGACCATTTCCTCGACCGAGCGGAAGCCGAGCTGGGCCATGATCTCGCGAACTTCCTCGGCAATGAAGCGCATGAAATTGATCACATGCTCCGGCTTGCCGGCAAACTTTTCGCGAAGCCGGGGATCCTGGGTGGCGATGCCCGTGGGGCAGGTATTCAGATGGCAGACGCGCATCATGATGCAGCCCGAGGCGACGAGCGGACCCGTCGCAAAGCCGAACTCCTCGGCGCCGAGCAAGGCGGCGATGACGACATCGCGGCCGGTCTTGAGCTGGCCGTCGGTCTCCACCGCGATGCGGCTGCGGAGATTGTTCAACACGAGCGTTTGGTGCGTCTCGGCAAGACCGAGTTCCCAGGGCAGACCGGCGTGCTTGATCGCGGTCTGGGGCGAAGCGCCCGTGCCGCCGTCATAACCGGAGATGAGGACGACATCGGCATGAGCTTTTGCGACGCCCGCGGCGATGGTGCCCACGCCGACCTCGGCGACAAGCTTCACGCTGATGCGCGCGTTCCGATTGCCGTTCTTGAGGTCGTGGATAAGCTCCGCGAGATCCTCGATCGAATAGATGTCGTGGTGCGGCGGAGGCGAGATGAGTCCCACACCGGCGGTCGTGTGGCGCGTGCGGGCGATCCAGGGATAGACCTTGGTGCCGGGCAACTGGCCGCCCTCTCCGGGCTTGGCGCCCTGGGCCATCTTGATCTGAAGCTCGCGGGCGTTGACGAGGTATTCGCTCGTGACGCCAAAGCGGCCGGAAGCGACTTGCTTGATGGCCGAGTTCTTGGAATCGCCGTTCTTGAGGAGCTTGTAGCGCTCGGGGTCCTCGCCTCCCTCGCCGGTATTCGACTTGCCGCCGAGGCGGTTCATCGCAATGGCGAGATTTTCATGGGCCTCCTTCGAGATGGAGCCGTAGGACATGGCGCCCGTCTTGAAGCGCTTCACGATGCTATCGACGGACTCGACCTCCTCGATCGGAATGGCCTCGCCGCCCTTGAAATCGAGCAGGCTGCGGAGCGTGGCGTGATTCTTCGACTGGTCGTCGATGATCTTCGAATATTCCTTGAACAGCACATAGCTGCCCACGCGCACAGCCTTCTGGAGGCGGTGGATCGATTCGGGATTGAAGAGGTGGAATTCGCCATCGTCGCGCCACTTGTACTCGCCTCCCGGAGGCAGCACGTGGTCCGTATAGACCCGGTTGCCAAAGGCGTCGCGATGGCGGGTCAGGACTTCCTGGGCGATGACGTCCAGCCCGATGCCGCCAACGCGGGAGGGGGTCCAGGTGAAATAGGTGTCGATGACGTGCTGGCCAAGGCCGATCGCCTCGAAAACCTGGGCTCCGCGGTAGCTCTGGATCGCGGATATTCCCATCTTGGAGGCAACCTTGATGACGCCCTTCGAGGCGGCCTTGACGAGGTTCTTGCAGGCCGTCTTGTGATCCATGTTCGGCAGAATGCCCTCGCGGATCATGTCGTCGATCGTCTCGAAGACCAGGTAGGGGTTGATCGCGCTCACGCCATAGCCGATAAGGAGCGAGAAGTGGTGCACCTCGCGGGCTTCGGCAGTCTCGAGTACGAGTGAGACCCGGGTGCGCAGGCCCTCGCGGATCAGGTAATGGTGCAGGCCCGCGATGGCGAGCAACGCGGGGATGGGAGCAAAGTCCTTGTTCACGCCGCGGTCGCTCAGCACGATTACGGCGACCTCGTCTTCCTCGATCATGCGGCGGGCTATCACGCACAATTCCTCGAGGGACTTTGCAAGGCCCTTCTCGCCGCGGGTCACGCGGAAGAGAATCGAGAGCGTGCCGACCTTCATGCCCGGCAGCTCCATGCGGCGGATCTTTGCGAATTCCTCGTTGGTGATGATGGGCCACTTCAGCTCGATGCGGCGACAGGCCGAGGGTTGCGGGTTGAGCAGGTTGCCCTCGGAACCGAGCCGGGTCTCGGCCGAAGTGACGATTTCCTCCCGGATGCAATCGATCGGCGGGTTGGTCACCTGCGCGAAGAGCTGCTTGAAGTAATCGTAGAGCAGTCGCGGCCTGTTCGATAAAACGGCAAGCGCCGCATCATTTCCCATCGAACCGATCGCCTCGACACCATCGCGGGCCATCGGAGCGATGATGATGCGCTCGTCCTCGTTCGTATATCCGAAAGCCACCTGGCGCTGGAGAAGCGTGTCGTGGTCCGGAAGCGTCAACGGCGCGACTTCGGGCAGATCCTCAAGGTGCAGCATATGCTCCTTGATCCACTGGCCATAGGGATGCTGCGCGGCGTACTTGGCCTTGATCTCGGCATCGTCCACAATGCGGCCCAGCTCCGTGTCCACGAGGAACATGCGACCGGGTTGCAGACGGCCCTTGAGTTCGATGTTGGAAGGCTCGACGTCCAGCACGCCCGCCTCGGAAGCCATGATGACCAAGCCGTCCTTGGTGACGTAATAACGCGAAGGGCGCAGGCCGTTGCGGTCGAGCACGGCGCCGACAAGCTTGCCATCGGTGAACGTGATCGAGGCGGGCCCGTCCCAAGGCTCCATCAGGCAGGAGTGGTACTGGTAGAACGCCTTGCGGGCCGGGTCCATGTTCGCGTGATTGGACCACGGCTCGGGGATCATCATCATCACCGCATGGGGCAGTTCGCGACCGGCGAGGTAAAGCAGCTCGAGCGTGTTGTCGAACATGGCCGAGTCGGAGCCGTTCGGATCGATGATGGGAAGAATCTTCTGGAGATCGTCGCCAAAGAGATTGGAGACCATGTTGGCAGCGCGGGCATGCATCCAGTTGATGTTGCCGCGCAGGGTGTTGATCTCGCCGTTATGGGCGATGTAGCGATAGGGATGCGCGCGTTCCCAGCTCGGAAATGTGTTCGTGCTGAAACGGGAGTGCACGATGCCCAGCGCGGTTTCCATGAGCGGATTGCTCAGGTCGGGGAAATAGCTCTTCAACTGCGTGGTGAGCAGCATGCCCTTATAGACAAGGGTACGGGCGGAGAGACTGGGCATGTACCAGAATTCGCCGCCGTCGAGACCCGCCGTGCGGATTTCGGTGTAGGCCCGTTTGCGGATGACGTAGAGCTTGCGCTCAAACGCGAGATCGTCGGTGATTGCTGGATTGCGCCCTATGAAAACCTGGCGAATGCAGGGCTCGCAGGACTTGGCGGTCTCGCCCAGCGAAGCGTTATCGGTGGGCACCGTGCGCCAGCCCAGGAAGCTCTGACCCTCGGACTGCACGATCTGCTCGAACTTCTGTTCGAGATTGCGACGCTTGTTTACGACGTTCTTCGGGAGGAAGACCAGGCCAGCGCCATATTGGCCGGCTTCGGGAAGCGAAAAACGAGCCGTCTTGGCTGCATCGACGAAAAACCTGTGCGGGATCTGCATGAGCACGCCCGCGCCGTCGCCGGTGTTGGGCTCGCTGCCGGCAGCGCCGCGATGGTCAAGGTTCTCCAACACCTGAATCGCCTGCTGAAGCACCTGATGGGACTTGCGGCCCTTCATATCGACCACGAAGCCAACGCCGCAGGCGTCATGCTCGAAGAAGGGGTCATAGAGACCCTGCTTCTGCGGAAGCCCTGGGCTGAGCTGCCGGCGGCGACCGCTGGAGCTTTGGGGGGACAGTTGGTTTCCCTGATTCTGCACAGTGTTCACAGTCGAGTTGCTGGTTGTGGTCTTAAAAAGCGATGGGTGGCGATGCTGTGGGACACCCCCGCTGCTACCGGCGGCACCCTCAGAAGAATCGTATGGTTTGAGGCGCCAGTGAAATCGGTGCCTCAGGGCCACCATTAGCAATTTTCGCGCCATCGGAAGCACGATCACATGAAATTACCATGTGATTGCTAAGCAAATAGTTCTCAACTTCTTCACCCGACACATCGGCCAGCATCACGCCGTCGATCTCCACGCAAGGCGCTAGCTTCCGGCCTGATTTCCGAACCATCTCCTCGTAGGTATCGGGGTGATTTACAATATCGATATCCTGATAATCTAGAGAATACTTACGCATTATGGCTCGAACGCCATTCGACCACCCGCAGCTTGGCTTTAGATAGGCTCGTATTGTCATGCTAGAGATTGTGCGTAGCCAAAAACGGTGCAAGGTCTAGGTCCCGATTTTAGGTCCGCAAGAGGAAGTTTCCGATCATCTGCATGAAAAAGTTGTGCTAATGGCGCTTCAAAGCTTCGCACCCGCATTTGATGGAATCGAGCGTTTCATCGTGGCACTGTCATCGCTAGGCGCTTGCCTTTTACGGTACAGCGGGCCGTTTATACCACCTTATTTGGAATGAACGACGCAGAGGAAATAATCTATTCGGCGCATCCCGAGCCTGGCGACGTCGGCTTGGTGGAAGCGCATGATTTCACCTATTCCTCCCCCTTCGACTTCGAGAGCGGCCAAAGCCTTCCCGGCTTCACCCTGCGTTATGAGACCTACGGCCGCCTGAATTCCGCGCGCGACAATACCATCATCATACTCCACGCCTTGAGCGGAGATCACCATTGCGCGGGAATCCACGCGCTTTCCGACAAGAAGCCCGGCTGGTGGGATAATCTCATCGGTCCGGGAAAGGCCGTGGATACGAACAAGTTTTTCGTCCTCTGCACCAACGTGCTCGGTGGTTGCCAGGGCAGCAGCGGCCCTTCCTCCATCGATCCGCGCACCGGCCGGCCCTACGGCATCGCTTTCCCCTTTGTCACCGTGCGGGACATGGTTCGCGCCCAGAAGCTGCTTTGCGATCACCTGGGCCTAGCCTGCATCCATGGGGTAGTCGGCGGCTCCATGGGCGGGATGCAGGCGCTGCAATGGGCGATCGAGTATCCGGATTACGTGAAGCACATGCTCGCCATGGCCACCACCGCCCGTGAAAACGCACAGGGCATCGCCTTCAACGAGGTGGGCAGGCAGGCTATCATGCAGGACCCCGGATGGAACGATGGCGATTATGCCAAGGGTTCCGGGCCCCGTGTGGGCCTGGCCATCGCCCGGATGATGGCTCACATCACCTATCTCAGCGACACCTCGATGGAACGAAAATTCGGTCGCAAAAGGAAAAGCTCATCCCCCGGCGCCCATCTAGCGGCACCGGAGGAAGGCTCCTCCCCTGCGTCGTCGTCATATACCTTCGATCTGCAGTTTGAGGTGGAGGGATACCTGAAGTACCAGGGCGAGGCTTTCATCAATCGTTTCGACGCCAACTCCTATCTCTACATTACCCGAGCCATCGACCATTTCGACCTGCCGGACGCTTATGGCTCGCTTGAGCAGGCTTTCGCTCAGGTGCAGGCAGAGTCGTTGGTCGTCGGCTTCACGAGCGACTGGCTCTTCCCTCCCGACCAGAACCGCCAGATCGCCCTCGCCCTCCAACGCGTCGGCAAGCGCGCCACCTACGCCCAGCTCGATATCGATCTCGGCCACGATTCCTTCCTCCTCGAATCGCCCCAGCTCTACGACTTGGTGCGTTCCTTCTTCGAGCGCAACCTCCACTCCCATACCCGGCCATGAGCAAACTATCGGGCAAACGCACCGTGGATATGCAGATCATCGGCGACTGGGTCGAACCTCGTTCGCGTGTGTTGGATCTGGGCTGCGGACGCGGCGTGCTTCTGGAATACCTGATGCAGACCAAGCAGGTCTTTGCCGTGGGCGTGGACCTGGATTTCAACAAGATAACGTCCTGCGTGAAACGCGGCATCATCGCTTATCAGGGCGATATGATGGAATATATGCGCGCCTTTCCCGACGGACATTTCGACCGCGTGATCTGCTCCCGCACCCTTGAGGAATTGCAGAATCCCGAGGCTGTCATCACCGAAGCCCTGCGCGTCGGCAAAGCCTTGGCTGTGGGATTCGTGAATCACGGTTATTGGAAGAACCGTGTCGATGCCCTGTTGCGCGGACGCAAGCCTCTCAACGAGGTCTATACCACGGAATGGTTTGAAAGCCGTCCCTCCAATCCACTCTCGATAAATGATTTCGAGCATTTCTGTGCCGAACGGAAAATCCGTGTCAATCGCCGCGCTCTCTTGCGCGGAGACTGGAAGACCTCTTGCCGCAGCTTCCCTAACCTCTTTGCAGGTTACGCCTTGTTCGAACTGAGCAAATAAGCCCGTCACGGTTCGAAATCGCCTATTTCCCGCCTGCAGAGGGAAATGGAGATGGATTTCTCTGATTTAGCAAAGAGGGAACCTATGTTTCCTTCTCTGGTATTATCGTTTACATTGGGAACAGACCACTCTTTGTTAGGAGCCTAACCATATTCATGAACACGGTTCTTCGACTTGTACCGTGGTATCGTGAAGAGGGTTCGCCGCCTCCATCAGTCCATCTATGAACATCGCCAGGATCGCCTATTGCCTCGGCATTTTTGCCGTCGTTGCAGCGCTGCATGCACACGCGGCGGAGGCATCCATTGCGGATGGTGACGAACTGAACGTATGGCCCTTCACTGTCATTCATACGCAAGGGGATGGCAGCTCGTTCACTGAAGAACACCTCGGCCCCCTCTTCTTCTCTTCGCAAAAGCCGGATGGTGAGAAAGCGCAGGGCTTTCGGCCTTTCGGCGTCGAGCGTTCCTGGGAAAAGGATAATCGCAGCGAATTCTCCATCCTGTATCCGATCTTCGTGTATCGTACCCGGCGGGACGAGTCGCAGTGGAGTCTTTTCAATCTCATCAATTACAGCTCTCCCACGGCCAAAATATCCTCCGAGGAGCCCAGGGGGTTCGATGTCTGGCCCTTTTATTTCTCTCGAAGAACGGGCGACCCGGCCACGTCCTACACGGCGCTTTTCCCCATCGCGGGCACCTTGAAGAACCGGTTCGGCTCGGATCGCATCGATTGGACGCTGTTTCCTCTCTACGGGCGCTTCCAGCAACGTGAGAAAGTCGTCACTACCGCTCCATGGCCTTTCGTCAGGATCATCCGGGGGGGCAACCATCGCGGCTGGGCGCTCTGGCCCATTGCAGGCTGGCGCGAGGAGGCCGGGAAGTCGCGCTCCCAGTTTTATCTGTGGCCTCTCATTTACCGTGCGGACGCCAGCCTCGATGAACCGAAACCTTCGCTGAGCGCAGGCGTGCTCCCTTTCTACACCGTCGATCGCGATGCCGAATCCGTCAGCGAAAGCTACTTGTGGCCTTTTTTCGGATACACAAATCGCACGGCTCCCTATCGCTATCGGGAAACGCGCCTGCTCTGGCCCCTCTTTGTCCAGGGACGCGGCGAAGACCATCACCGCACCCGCTGGGCTCCTTTCTATACCCACTCCGAGATCAAGGGCACCGACAAGACTTGGGTGCTCTGGCCCCTGTTCCGCCAACAGGCCTGGACCGACGCCGGCCTCGACCAATGCAAGACCCAGATCTTCTTTTTCCTCTATTGGTCCCTGCAGCAACGCCGGGCCGGGCAGCCCGACTCCGCTCCGTATGCCGCCAAGACACATATCTGGCCGCTGCTCAGCGCCTGGGACAATGGCGCAGGCCGCACCCAACTGCAGATCCTCAGCCCTCTCGAGGTGTTCTTTCCCACTAACGACATCATCCGCACGGCCTATTCGCCTCTCTTCGCGCTCTATCGGTTTGAGCAGCGCGCGCCCGGCAACACGCGATGTTCGTTTCTCTGGAACGCCGTCACTTTCGAAAAAAACGAAGCTTCGGGCTCCCGCCACTTCCATCTCGGCCCGATCGTCAGTCTCGACAAGCAGCCCGATTCCGGACGTTTCGCCTTGTTGTGCGGCGTCCTTGGCTTTCGCCGCCTCCCGGGCCAGAATGCCTGGCGGCCCTTCGTCTTTGATTTCTCCAACCGGGCCGCAAAGCCCGCCTCTCATCCATGAATCGTTTCCTAGCCAGATTTGAAAGCCTCGGCGATGCGGCGATCCTCGCCTTTCGCTCCTTCGCTTCGCTTCCTTCCGCTCCGCGCATTCTCAAACGCACGGCGGAACATGGTTACTACAACGGATACACCTCCCTTCCGATCGTCATCATCCTGAGTCTCTTCATCGGTTCGGTGCTTGCGCTCCAGGCCGGCATCTCCATGCGGGACTTCGGCGCAAAGCAGTTCATCGGCACCCTGGTCGGCGAATCCATGGCCCGCGAACTCGGCCCTGTCATGGTCGCCATCATTCTCGCCGGACGGGTGGGCAGCGCCGTCACCGCCGAACTAGCCTCGATGAAAGTCTACAACGAGGTCGACGCCCTCATCACGATGAATATCCCGCCGGAGCGACTCCTGGTGCTCCCGCGTCTGCTCGCCGTGCTTCTGCTCATGCCCGTTCTCACCATCGTCGGCATCATCATCGGCTGGCTCGGCGGCATGATCGTCTGCCAGACAACCAGCTTCATCGGCGTCGAGCCCGAGGCCTACTGGCAGAGCCTGAAACAATTCATGACGGTGAAAAAGATGATGGATGGCATGATCAAGGCCGAGATCTTCGGTTTCGTCACCATGCTCATCGCCTGCAACACGGGCCTTCGCACCCGCGGCGGCCCTCGCGAAATCGGCCTCGCGGTCACCAAATCCGTCGTCACTTCGCTCGTGGCCATCCTGGTCCTAGACTACTTCATCACCAAGGCTCTCGCCTGATACCGCCATGACCGCCACCAAAACAGCCAAATTTAATCCCTGTCTGGAACGGCATGATCGCAGCGCCGTCGGCGTGGAGTTGAATGCCCTCTCCAAGTCCTTTGGTTCCCAGCAAGTGCTCTCCGACGTCTCCCTGGCGATCCGTCCGGGCGAGATCTTCACCATCATGGGGCCCAGCGGCTCCGGCAAAAGCGTGCTTCTGCGCCACATCGCCGGTCTCGAATCTCCCTCTTCCGGCTCGGTGACTATCAACGGTCGCGATCCGCGCGAGCCCGAGACCCGGGATCTCTTTGCCCTCGCCATGGTGTTCCAGGCAGGCGCCCTTTTTAACTCCCTGACGGTTTACGAGAACCTGGCCCTGCATCCGCTCGAGCATCGCATCTATCCCAAAAAGGAGATCCATGACCGCGTGATGCGCGCCTTGCAGATCCTTTCGATCGAAAACGCGGCGGACAAGATTCCCGCGGAGCTCTCCGGCGGCATGAAAAAACGCGTGGCCATCGCCCGCGCCCTCGTCATGGAGCCCCAGCTCATCCTCTACGACGAGCCCACCAGCGAACTGGACCCCATCATGAGCGCCACCATCGCCGAGATCATCGCGACGTTGAAGGAGCAGTTCACGGTGACGACCGTCGTGGTTTCCCACGACCGCGACATGGCGCTTACCATCTCCGACCGCGTGGCGATCCTCCACCAAGGTCGTCTTCTGGCTGTGGATACGCCCACCGGCATCCGTGGCTCGCCCGTCCCGAGAATCCAGGAATTTCTCAATACGCAGATCGATCTGCGCAATCCCCGCTTCAAACAACTGGAGGCATCCCATGAATAACGCTCAAATGTCGGCCCGCGTGGGCCTTTCCCTGGTCGTCGGTCTCGCCCTCATCTGGGTGACCTTCGAATCGTTGTCCAACGGCAAGCTCACCCGCGACAAGGGCTACACCCTCACGGCCAGCTTCAATAATCTCAAGGAGCTCAAGGTGGGCGACGAGGTCCGCATGGCGGGCGTGAAGATCGGCTCCGTCCTGGAGACCCGCCTGCAGGGCCGCAAGGCCGAGGCCGTGCTCCTCGTCGATAAGAAGGTGCAGGTCTGCAAAGATTCTAAGGCCACGATCGCCATGGCCGGCCTCCTGGGCAGCAACTACGTCGCGCTCGACCTGGGCGATGAAAAATCCGGTTTCCTCGATCCGGGGTCCGAAATGAAATCCGTGGAAACGCCCGATCTCAACAGCCTGGTGACCCAGCTCGGCGACATCGGCAAGAAAGTCGACAACGCCCTGAGCGATTTCAACGCCGCCATGGGCGGCAAAGACGGCCAGGGGCTCCTGGGCAAGGTGGAGCTCCTCGTCGAGGACAACCGCGGCAACATCCGCGAGATCACCACGAACCTCAAACAGATCACCGACAAGGTGAACAAGGGAGAGGGCACGCTCGGACGCCTCGTGAACGACAACAAGCTTCACGATGAGCTGATGGCCAGCGTGGGCGAAATCAAGGGTGCCGCCGCCCAGGCAAAGGACTTCATCGCGAACGCCCAGTCCGTCATCGACCAGGTGAAGACCGGCGAGGGCACGCTCGGCGCGCTCATCTACGACAAGCAGTCCGGCGAGAATATCAAGATCGTCGCCAAGAATCTCCGCGAACTCTCCGACAAGCTCAACAAGGGCCAGGGCTCCCTCGGCCGCCTGATCAACGACGACAGCCTCTTCCTCCAGGCCCAGGGCGCCGTGAAAAAGCTCGACCGCGCGATGGACGGCTTGGCCGACCAGGGCCCGATCACCGCCGTAGGCGTCGCCGCCAACTCGCTGTTCTAAGGCGCCGTTCTAGACCCGTTAGCTGGAGGAACAAAAGCCTGATTGAACAGAAGGTAACAAAGCGCTCCATCCAGTTCCTGCTCGGAGGACACGTTGTTGAACGCTCACAACGTTGCCCTTGATCTGGCTGCGTTGCAGACCGCTTTGTTGCCTTCTGTTCAATCCCATCATCATTTCCGCCGATGAGGCGCATCGGGTTTTTCGATTAACGCTTTTGGGTCGCGATATGCTATCCTGGCGGCGTTCGATGAAACCTAACCGCAATTATCCCCTCCTCCTCGCCGGCCAGTTCCTCGGAGCGTTCGGCGACAACTTCCTTCTCGCGGCCATCCTCGGCCCGCTGACGTTTCGCCTCACGGAGGGGGCGGTCACCGAGCAATATGTGAACGCCCAGAACGCCCTTTTCAGCGGGGTCTTCTTCATCCCCTTCATCGCCCTTGCCCCGCTCGCGGGTTTTCTCAACGACCGGATGCCCAAGACGGCCTGGCTGACGGGCGGCAACCTTCTGAAACTCCTCGGGATTGGCATCGGATTCGTCGGCATCTGGGTCCACGGCGGCGTCTTCGAGACAAGCCGCCTCTGGCAGGTGATCGGCTACGCGGTCGTCGGCATCGGCGCCTGCATGTACTCGCCTGCCAAATACGGCATCCTGCCCGAGATTCTCCCGACGGAACGCCTCGTGAAGGCCAATGGCACGGTGGAAATGCTCACGCTGGTCGCCATCCTGGGCGGGCTGGGCGGCGGCGCGGTGATCTACGACCGCACGCGCTCCATGACGGCCTGCTACCTCGCATCGATGGGACTCTACGCGGCCGCGCTTATTGCCAACAGCCTCATGTCCGCCACACCCTTCAACCCGTCCGCCACCTTGCGTCGGAGTATCGCGGAGTTCGGTTTGAGCCTGCGCACGCTCATCACGCATCCCCGCCTGAAAAAGGTTCTCCTCGGCTGCGCGGTGTTCTGGTTCGCGGGCTCCGCCTTGCGAAATAATCTCCAGGGCTGGGGAATCGAGGCGTTCCAACAGGCGGGCGTCCCCAACATCTCCAACGAGAAGCTGGCGTTGCCCAAGGTGGGCCTCGTCCTCGGCATCGTCGCCGGCAGCATGGCTGCCGGCCAGCTTCACAAAGTTGGGGAACTCGGCTGGACTCGCCGTTATGGATTTCTTCTCGCCGCAGGCGTTCTGATCCTCGGCCTCCTGTGCGGTCGCCTCGGAATTGCAGCCATCGTTCCTGTGCTCATCGGCACCGGCATCGTCGCGGGGTTGTTGATCGTTCCTCTCAACGCCGCCCTTCAGCACGAGAGCGATCCGTCGCGCCTGGGGAAGACGGTTGCGATTCAGAACTTCACCGACTACCTCGCCATGCTGGCGGGCGCGGCCTTCCTCGGCCTTTGCACCAAAATCGGTCTAAACCCGGCAAACGTCTTCGTGGCCCTGGCCGCAACCGTCGCCGCCCTGGCCCTCGCCATGCGCATCGCCCCGGAAACAAAAACCCATGCTTGAACCACGGAATACACTGAAGACACGGATATGAAGATAGTTTCCTACCCCTTCCGTGTGTTTCGTGTGATCCGTGGTTAACCCGTCTTTCCCGCCATGAAATTCCTGGTCCGCATCCTCCTCCGCCTTTGCTTCGGTTTCCGCGCCTACCACACCGACGCGCTAAAGACGCACGGACCGATCATGCTCATCCCGAACCATGTCTCCTGGCTGGATTGGCTGTTCCTCTATGCCGTTCTCGACGATGACTGGCGCTGCGTCGTATCCAGCACGGTCGCGCAGACCACCTGGCTGCACCGCCTCGTCATGATCAACCGGAGGACTTTCCCGGTGGACCTGATGTCTCCCTATGCCGTCCGCTCAATGACCGACTGCCTCGCCTCCGGCGGCAAGCTCCTGATCTTCGCCGAGGGAAGAATCTCCCTGTCGGGCAGCCTGATGAAGTTGTTCGAGGGCACGGGATTCCTGATTCACCACACCAAGGCGCGGGTCATCACATGCAATCTTCTGGGCGCCAAACGCCTGCCCTGGGTAAAACACAAGGGCTGGACCAAATTCTTCCCGCGGGTGAGCGCCCACTTCAGCGATGCCATGACCGCCCCCTCCTTCGAGGGCGTTCCCCATAGCAAAGTACGCGGGCGTCTCACCGCATGGCTGCGCGATCGCATGTTGGAACAGCAACTCGACGTGGAGATGCAGTTCGGCCCGGAAAATATCCCGGCTGCCGTCGTGGAGACGGCCTGCATGATCCCGGGGCATTGCTGCCTCGAGGATACCGCAGGAAAGCCCATCAGTTATCGCAAGCTCATGCTCGCCGTCGGCCTCCTCCGCGACAAATGGCGGGAGCTGCCGGGTTATGGGAGCGGAGAAAAAGTCGGAGTGCTCCTTCCCAACGTCACAGGCGCCGCGGTTACTTTGCTCAGCCTCTGGGAGGCGGGAAAGGTGCCCGCCATGCTAAACTTCTCCCAAGGCGCCGAATCCATGCTCGCCTGTGCGAGGCTCGCGGGCTTGCGCCGGATCATCACGTCCCGCCTCTTTCTGGAGAAGGCCCGCATCGATCCGGCGCCGCTGACGGAGGCGGGCCTCGAGCTTGTTTTCCTGGAGGATGTGCGCGCCGACATCTCAACGTTTTCAAAGGCCGCCGCCTTCGCGCTGCATGCCCTCGGCATTGCCGGAGGACTGGGCGGGAAGAGCATCCTTCCCGACGATACTGCCGTTGTGCTGTTTACCAGCGGCTCCGAGGGCACCCCGAAGGGTGTCGAGCTGACCCACCGGAACCTTCTGGCTAACATCCGGCAGGGTTTGCTCGCGATGGATATCTGCGACGACGACCGCTTCTTCAACGCTCTCCCGATATTCCATAGCTTCGGGCTGACGGCGGGAGTGCTGCTTCCCCTCATCAGGGGCTGTTACACCTTCCTGTATCCCTCTCCGCTGCATTACCGTATCGTGCCGGCGCTCGTCTATGATCGCTCATGCACCGTCCTGATGGGCACGAACACCTTCCTCAACGGCTATGCTCGCAAAGCCCACCCCTACGATTTCTGCACGCTCCGCCACCTCGTTGCGGGCGCCGAAAAAGTCCAGTCTCCCACGATCGAAACCTACGCGCGAAAGTTCGGGATTCGCATCCTGGAAGGCTACGGAGCCACCGAGTGCAGCCCGATCATCAGCCTGAATTCCCGGGTCGCGCCATGCTGCGGAAGCGCGGGCCGCCTGCTCCCGGGCATGGAATATCGCCTGGAGCCCGTCGAGGGCGTGACCGAAGGCGGACGCCTTTTTGTGAAAGGCCCCAACGTGATGAAGGGTTACCTCAACGCGGATGCCGATGCCCGCTTCAAGGAACTGAACGGCTGGTACGACACCGGCGACATCGTGAGCGTGGACGAGGAGGGATTCCTGCACATCCAGGGACGCCTCAAGCGTTTTGCCAAGGTGAGCGGCGAGATGGTGAGCCTCGCGGCGGTCGAGGAAGCCCTGGCGGGAGCCTTTCCGCAGTACGGCCCGCGCTGCACGGTCGCCGTCGTGGCGAAGCCCGACGAGGACAAAGGCGAGCGCCTGATCGCCGTGGCCAACGAGCCGCGTCTGCAGTTGGCGGATATCCGCGGCATGATCCGCGACAAAGGCCTGAGCAATCTCTGCGCCCCCCGCGACCTCGTCGTGATGCAACCCCTCCCTCTCCTCGGCGCCGGCAAAGTCGACCACCGCGAAATCCTCCGCCGCATCACGGCCGGAAGCTGAGCAGACAATTTTAAAACTGCGAATCGAAGAAACGAAGGTTCGATACTTCAGCGGATAAAGGTTTCCCCGCCCCCCAAAAAAATCGCTTGCCATCTGGCGAGATGCCCAACCCGCTTTGTCACGTATTACGTGACAAAGGCGTTGTATGTAACATGCCGATACATATCCATGATCCCTGCTGTGCTTGACCGGCATCCCGTCCTGCATGATGGTGCGAATGTGTTTCGCCTCAGGCACTGACTGCTAACCCTCCACCGGAGATTTAAGATGAACAAATTCCTTGCGATTTCCATTCTCGGGCTACTGCTCACCGCCGCACAGGCGGCCGATCTGACGGGCACCTGGAGAATCGACCAGAAAAGGCAGGGTGGAGTCGCGCTGCGCTCCTATCTCGTCCTTCAGCAGAAAGGAGACATGATCGGCGGGAAAGTGATCATCAACGAAACGTCCGATCTTCAGTTGCTCAACTTGCATCAGGAGGGGGAAGAGACCGTTTTCAGCACCACCTGGAATATCAAATATCGCCTGCGCCCCGACGGAAAGAATCTAAAAGTCACGATAATCTACGGCAGAGGATCGAAGGAGGAAACCGTCGCGATACCCGTTGACGAATCGGAGACCCGCCCGCCCGCGCCCCTCCCTTTGCCTGCCCTGGAGGACATTCCCTGCAACGGCATGGCAAAAACACCGCCCATGGGTTGGAATAGCTGGAATCATTTCGGCGAAGCGGTGGACGACAAGATCGTCCGCGAGACCGCCGATGCCATGGCAGGCAACGGCATGGCCGCCGCAGGCTACCTCTACGTCAACATCGACGATACCTGGGAAGGTTCACGCGATGCCGATGGCAACATCCAGACCAACGGAAAGTTCCCCGACATGAAGGCGCTCGCCGACTATGTCCACAGCCGCGGACTCAAGCTGGGCATCTATTCCTCTCCCGGACCGGTAACCTGCGGAGGTTATTTGGGCAGCTATGGCCATGAGGAACAGGATGCGAAGACCTATGCGACATGGGGTATCGACTACCTCAAATACGACTGGTGCAGCGCCGGCCGGATCTACCCCGACTCCGCGATTCAGGCAGGCTACCAAAAGATGGGGAAAGCCCTTCAAATCTGCGGGCGTCCAATCGTGTACAGCGCTTGTGAATACGGCAAAGCCGATGTCTGGACTTGGGGGCCAAAGGCTGGCGCAAATCTGTGGCGCACCACCGGCGACATTCAGGATAATTGGGAATCGATGTCCGAAATCGGCTTCAATCAAAGCAGGCTGGCTCCCTATGCAGGCCCCGGCCACTGGAACGACCCCGACATGCTGGAAGTCGGCAATGGCGGGATGACCAACACTGAGTACAAAGCGCATTTCAGCCTGTGGTGCCTGCTGGCGGCTCCTCTCATGGCGGGCAACGATCCTCGAAAGATGTCACCCGAGACGCTTGAGATTTTGACCAATCGCGAAGTCATCGCCGTCAATCAGGACGTGCTCGGAAAACAGGGTCAGCGCATTGCGGCGCGCGACGGCATCGAGATATGGACCAAGGAGCTTCATGACGGCAGCCAGGCAGTCGGCGTTTTCAATCGAAACACCGATGAAAAGACCGGGAAATTCACCTGGGCTGAAATCGGCCTGTCAGCCAAGCCAGAGGCATTGCGGGATCTCTGGCTGCACAAGGATCTGGAACCTGCCCAGAAAGGCTGTTCCGGGACGATTCCAGGGCATGGCGTCATGCTGCTGATCGTGAAATAAGCTCCGCTTCCCCCTCTGACATGCGTTGCTCGCCGTCATGTGCGTTTTCTGATTCAGACATAGGCAACCCAGATCGAACGCACTGAGAGACCCCCGCCCCGGCACAGGTTCTCGTTGATCCTTTTCCCATCGAAGCTATGCTCCGTTGTCCGGTCGTAAGTCGGCGACTCGCTTGAGTTAATAAATAGGATAGCCTGACAATCGGTTTCATTTGCGAATCCAAAAATCCACCACGCCATGAGAACACTACACGCGATTCTTCGCGCCGCATTCATCCTGCCGGTTTTGTTCGCTGGTCTTGGCTCCGCCCATGCGGAAGACACCGCCTCGGAGATCGCCGCGTTGCGCGAGCAAATCCGCCTGCTCGACCAGAAACTTCGCGTTCTCGAGCGCAAACAGGAGTTGAAGGACGAGGAAGCCGCCGCGAAGGCCAAGACCCAGGTCGCCGTGAGCGCAAGCGCAAGCGGTTTTGGAATCACATCGAACGACAAAGCCTTCGACCTGAAATTCCGCCTGCTCGCCCAGGTCGATGGACGCTTCTTTATCGGCGACGATGTTCCCGCGAACAGCACCTTCCTGGTCCGACGCCTGCGTCCCATCCTGCAAGGCACGGTCTATGGCATCTACGATTTCAATGTCACCCCGGACTTCGCCGGAGGCACCGCCACCACGAGCTCGCCAAGCCTGTACGAAAGTTTCGTCGCCGCCCGCTTCAGCCCGCAGTTCGTCGTGAAGGCGGGCAAGTTTGCCTCGCCCGTGGCCTTGGAGCCCGGCGGCAACCGGCACTTCATCGAGTCTCCCTTCGTCAACTCCCTGCTGCCGAACCGGGACATCGGTATCGAGGTTTCAGGTACGACTGCGGACGGAGCTCTCGTTTACCAGCTCGGCGTTTTCAACGGAGCGCGCAACAACACGACTTCCTTCGCCGTCGATGCCGAGGACGAGAAATCCGTCGCGGGCCGCCTGACGGCCTATCCCTTCAAGTCTATCGACGGCGCGGTCGCCAGCCTGGGACTTGCGGTGGGCTTCAGCATCGGCAACGAGGAAGGCTCCCCGCAGTCGATCGTCACCAACTCCCAACAGCCGCTGCTGAGTTTCGGAACGCTCACGGGAGACGGCTCCCACAAGCGCGTCTCTCCGAGCATTTTTTGGTACACCGGCCCCTTCAGCGCCGTGGCGGAGTACGCCTGGGAGAACCAGGATTATCGCCGGAGCCCGGCGGTCATCTTCTCCGGCACCAACACCGCGTGGCGAGCCACGGTAGGCTACGTCCTCACCGGCGAGGAAAGCACTCCCAAGGGCGTCACGCCAAAGACGTCGTTCGATCTTTCCAGCGGCGCTTGGGGCGCCTTCGAGATCGCGGCCCGCGTAAGCAGCATCAATTTAGCAGACGAGCTCTTCACATCCACTTTGGGCAACCTGAGCGCGACCGCCAACGCCAGGGGCGCAACCGCCTACGGCCTCGCCTTCAACTGGTATCTCAACCGTATCCTCCGCGCCCAACTGAGCTACGAATACACCTCCTTCGACGGCGGTGGCGCGGGCACGCTCAAACACGACGAGAACGCCGTGCTAAGCCGCTTGCAGCTCAGTTTCTGAACGCAGATTTAACCTAAAATCTCAATTGAGGCACCGAGTTCGTTTCTTTGCAGCCAAGGCCGCAAAACTTGTTTTCCCCATCTCAGGCCAGAAATGCTGGAGTTATTCTAACTCCTAAATTCTAGATCCTAGATTCTTGTCTTCTAAGAGTGGCGGAAGCCGCTCATGACCCACTTGCGCGCCAGCCACAGGCCGAGGGGAGTCGTCATGGCGATGGCACCGTAGATGAACCAGAGCGTGCCGGTCTGCATCTGCTCCGGGGCCGCTCCAGCGGGACAATAACGCGACAGCATGAATCCCGAATAGAGCCCGGTCGTCCCCTTCGCGAGGAGCCACGGCACTTGGGCCAACCCCATGTACTGCGCAACGCGTCCTGGAGGGGCGATTTCGGAGGCGTATTCGAGGAAGCGGGCCGACCAGAGGGCCTCGCCGATCGAGAAGATCACGAAATAGCTGATAAGCAGGGAGAGACTCGGCCCGCCGCACAGCAGGAAGGTCGGCAAGGCGCTCACCAGGGATCCAATCAGCATCATGGTGTACACGTTCACCCGCTTCGTCAGCGCCGTCAGAACGGGCACGCCCAGGAAGATGATCATGGGATTGATCCAATTCACGAGCCACTCCATGTGGTCCGCCACTCCCTTGTCATAGGCGCGGAGAATGTACTGGGGGCAGGTGAGCCACTGGTGCGCAAACAGGGTCCGCACGGGCAGCATCATGAAGATGAAAAAGAGGAAACGCCCGTTGCTGAACGGTCCTTCCACAAAATAGGCCTTCATCCGCGGCCAGGCGGGAAGCCGGACCGCGCCTTCGGTCTTCTCGACCTGGATACAACGCACCGCTGCGCTCTCCGCTTTGCGGGTCAGCAAGACGAGAAACAAAACGAACGTAAGGGCGTTGATGATCACACAAGACCAGTTCACCGCCTGAATACCGCTGCCCGAGATGCCGGCCATCAGGCGCACGACCGCTCCAGGAGCTTCGGTTGCCTTGCCGTCGATCAGATCCTGCACCGCGGGACGCAGCCAGGCTGAGAGCGTGCCCATCACCACGATGCCCAGATTCATCAGAGCGTAGATCATGGCATATCCCATGGAGCTCGTCTTCTCGTCGGTGTACTGCTTGACGCCCGCGTAACACACCGGCTGAAGGATGGCGTCTCCGATCGCGATCACCAGCAACGACACCAGGATGGCGACGATGCCCAGTCCCGGGCTCAGGCCGACTGCGAAGCTGTAGATGAAACGGCCCAGCGTGGTGATGATCAGGGCCAGGATGATGGCGCGTCTGATGCCAAGCCCTTCCGCAAGGCTTCCCACCCCCAGCATGAAGAGCGTCACGGCCATCGTGAAGAAACTCACGGCCAGACCCGCCCACCTGTCGCCCCAGTGCAAGTTCGTTGACAGGTACTCGGACATGAGCGTGAGCACCCCGAAGTAGGCCATCGATTCCACGACGAAGGCGCCGATGACCACCCAGAGCGCCATGGGCAACGCGCCGAGGTTGGTGAACGTTTCGACAAAGCGGCGCACCGCGCCAGTGCTGGAGTCGCGCATGAGGTTCCGAGAGGGAAAGAGCCCCTGTCTGACCCGCGCCCCACCCGCTGGCAAGGACGGGATTGGCGGCGGCTGTGTGATTCAGCAGCTCAGGAGAGCCTGTCCCACGGTTTCGGTGCTCGACACCGGTATAGAGACTATATTTACCTTAGTTAATTTTACTAAGCCTAATATTAAGAGATACCAGCCAGCTATCCCCAAAGACTACTGAAAATAGGACTTATAAGTCTCATAGGACCTATACGACCCATATCTCCTTCTTCTCCTCCTCCCCGATGCCATCCCCCGCCCCAGGCTTCATCCCGCCTCATGGCAACTACGCCGAGTTGCTTTCCTGCCAGAAGGCGGAGGTGGTCTATGATCTTACTTTCCGTTTCTGCCAGCGCTTCCTGACCAGAGGAGACCGCACCATCGACCAGATGGTGCAGGCTGCCCGCTCGGGAAAACAGAATATCATCGAGGGAACCAAGGCCTCCGGCACTTCCAAGGAAATGGAGATCAAGCTCACCAACGTAGCCCGCGCAAGCCTCGAGGAACTCCTCGCCGATTACCAAGACTACCTCCGCGTTCGTGATTTTCCCCTCTGGGCAAAAGACTCCAGGGAAGCTTTATATATCCGCCGCCTCGGCCAGCAGTCCCCTCAGTCCTATGAGACCTACCGAAGCTTCGTAAACACCCGCCCGCCCGGAGTGGTCGCGAACATCGCGCTCTGCCTTATCCACCAGACCAACTACCTGCTCGACCAGCAGATCCGCCGCCTTGAGAAAGATTTTATAAGAGAAGGCGGCCTCCGCGAACGCATGACCCGCGCCCGCTTGCAGCACCGCAACCAAGCAGGAAGACCCTGAGACCAGAATAAGTCCCATGCGACAATTACACCCCCCTGCCAAAGAAGTGAGTTCGTCGCTGCCCGCATTAGTCCCATACGACCCATAAGCCCCATAAGCTCAAACGCCGCGCAGCACTCGGCGACGCCCCCAGGTGTCCCCTCTCATCGCACTAGCCCAGACAAGTCGGGACTGGTGCTCGGGGCGGGACTCGAACCCGCAAGGATTACTCCAACGGCTTCTAAGACCGTCGCGTCTGCCAATTTCGCCACCCGAGCCAAGGAACTATTGCGAGGGACGATTTCCGAAATTCAGCCCACAGGAAGCAAGCGCCGATTTTTCCGCCATGCCGCGCTCGCTCATAAGATTGAACTGCCAAGAAACAAAGAAGCGAAGGTCGGACTCTATGATTCTTCATACCAAGGCCGCAAAACACTTTCCCCATCTTAGGTCAGAAACGCTGGAATTATTCTAACTCCTAAATTCTAGATCCTTTGCTTCTTCGCTTCTTTGCAGTTCAACTTGCCTGAATCGCCATACCTAGCCGCTCGCCCATTTTAGCGTAGGTTTCGAGGCCGTTGCGGGTGTTCTCGACCAAATCGGCATCGAGGGCGATGCGGCCGCGCTCGAAAAAGGTGATCACGCAGGAGCCGCCGAATTTGAAATAGCCTTTCTCCTCGCCTTTCTTCACCGGCCGGTCCGGCAGGTAGGTCTGGCGAATGCTGCCGACCATCGTCGCGCCGATCC
>JBAZHQ010000011.1:0-29197 GCA_041652235.1 Opitutaceae bacterium
CGGCGGCAACTTTCCAGAGAACGCCGCGCACCCCTCCCGTCACAGCAAGGGACGCAACCAACGGCGTCAGGGTCAGGATGATTAGGAAGTCGAACCAGCCTATGCCGTGCCAACTCGGAAACCGGTGCAGGTAGTTTCCAGAGATGATGGTCTTCACCAGATTCCCATGCACGCCCACCTTGGGAACAGGCTCATTGTCAAAAGGCGCGGTGCCCAGGTCCTGCAGCAGCGTGTCAGTCGGACCGATCAGCACGATCGAGTCCTTCCAATCGGACTGGGCGAAGAAGGCGCGGGCGGTCTTCTGTTCCTCGGCCCTCTTGTTTTCGTCCGGATCGGCGGAGTTGAGCATCTCGGCGTTGTTGAGCACGACGGAGAAGCTCGTGCGGGGGTTGAGAGGCGACAGCCAAGCGGAGTGCCAGTTGATCTCGAGATGCTGCTTTTTGAAGAGCGGTATCCGGGCCACGGTCCTGCCGTCGGTCGTGACCAGTTCGATATCGTCGTCGTGCACCAGCACCCCCTCCCTGGGGACACCCAGATAGAGCCGTACGAGCTCGAGCGACATGTGGCGATAGGTCTGCACCATGGTGGGCGCAATCAGGGGCACCCAGCGCGTGCCGCCATTCAGCGTGTCGATGATCGCCACGTGGGGCGGATTGAAGGGAAACTTTCCGCCGATATCGAAGGAGGACAGCTCGGGCGGCTCGATGTCGTCGAGCTTGCGATCTTCGCCGATGATGAGCGGCAAGCGGCGCTTTGTGGAGATGCCGCGCACATCGCGGTAGTTCTCGGCGGCGAAGGAACCTGCGAGCACCACCGGAGGTTCCTGCATGGCAGGAGGCTTCCCTCGAAGAAAGCGTCCGAAAGCCTTGTTGCCTTCCTTGATCTTGGCCCGGTCGGCGACCTCGGATATTCCCAGCTCGGAGAGCACGCTATCGATGCCGATCGCCTTGACGCCGCCCTGTTCGATGAGCGCCTTGGTTACCTTGTGGAAATTGGCCCGGTCCCAAGGCCAGCCGCCTATCTCGTCGATCGAA
Source organism: Opitutaceae bacterium (assembly GCA_041652235.1). Taxonomy (GTDB): domain Bacteria; phylum Verrucomicrobiota; class Verrucomicrobiia; order Opitutales; family Opitutaceae; genus MWDT01. The sequence goes on from JBAZHQ010000011.1 coordinate 1,035, forward strand.
GTGGGATCGATGTCGATGTAGTTGACCTTCACCGGCGCCGCGATCTCGCCGCGGTACCGAAAGCGCCAGTCGAGAAACTTGTTCTCCAGAAAATCGAGCCAGCCGTAATGCGCAATGACGCACCAAAGAATGGGAATCGGCGCCAAACACAGCCAGCGCAGCAGGCTCAACCGCGAGTTATCCTTGGCTCCCATGCGTGCCGATTATCCCGGATTACCCTCTCCGGAAGTGATGCGAGGCAGAACGGGCACGACAGGAGGTGCTACAACGGGAGTTGTCACGGGAGGCGTCACAACGGGAGGCGTAGGCGTGGGCGTCGAGCCCGTCCCAGTGGTCGTGCCGGTTGAAGTGGACGATCCCGTTGTGGAAGTGCCCGTCGTCGAATCACTGCTGGAACCCGCTGTGCCTGTCGTCGAGTTGGAAGTGTCGGTGGTGGTAGACTGAGTCTGTTCGGTAGCCTGCGTTTCCTGTTTTTGTTCAGGGGTCGTCGTGTCCTTCTTTTCCTCAGGGGTTGCCGTGTCCTTTTTCTCCTCGGTCGTGGTCGTGTCTTTCTTCTCCTCAGTCTGTTCTATGGCCTTTGTTTCTTCCTTCGGAGTTTCTGCGGGTGGAGGCGTGGCGATGATCACGTTCTGCACGGCCTCGACGACCTGCTGGGTTGCCTGGGCGATGACGGCGGTTGTCTCAGGAGACATGGTGACGGCAGTCTGCACCGGCGCGGGAGGAGCGGTGACGGTAATCGCGCCGGTAGTGGCGTCCACCTTAACGTCGATATTGACCACGATTTCCTTGTCGGCCCCAACGGGCAGCGGAGCTGAGGTGGTCACCGTACCCTGCATTTGCAGGTCCACACGGCCTTCCACGGTGCTTACGCTAAAGGTAAGGCGCGACGGATTGATCGGATCGGGCCGGAACACGATGCGGAACGTGGTGCCGCGAATACCGGCGGCACCCACGGGGGTCTGAATATCGAACGAAGAACCCTTGTCCCTGTTCAGCTTGGCGACCTTGCCGATAAGCTCGCCGCGCGCCATGTTCAGCTTGGTCTTGGATGTGCCAGGTTCTTCTTTAAGATCGGCGAGGTCGATGTCCTTATCCCAAGAGTCCATCAGGAACTCTTCGATATTGAGTTGGGAATCCGCCTTAAGCTGGATGGTGGCGCCGTTGGAAAACACGAGAATGACGCTGCTCTGACGATCCTTCGAAGTGACGATTGTCTCGCCTTGTGTGACTCGATCGTCGTTCTTGATCGGGCGCACAACTTTGGTCGCGTTGTTCATGGCTGTGACCGATCCGGTGACACGCTTGACGACGATAATGCCGGGAATCTGCGCTGGGGCCTGCTGGGCGGCGGCGGGTGCGGCGGCGGGTGCTGAGGTCTGGGCCGAAACCAGGCCAGAACCCAAGGCCAGAAAACCAATAATAAAGAAACACCAAATGAATTTCATATGCATAGCCAGCTCGATTAGTGTGCGTCCGGGTTGGATGCCAACTGCTGGTGCAAAGCTTGCGCCGGGGCATGGGATGGGTCAAGACGCAAGCAAGTATCAATAAGCGCCCGGGCGTTTTCGTAGGTGGTCGGGCGCAGAGAGTAATGGAAAGCCAGATAATAGCGCATGTTAACCGAAGATGGAGCCCGTGTCAGTGCTTCGATATACTGTTGACCCGCCTCAAGCCACTTACCCTGCATATCCAAGGCCACGCCTAGACGCACCCAAGACTCAGGAAATTCGCTACTGAGTGACAGTGCACGGCGGGCACTTTGTTCCGCCAAGCGCCCAAAGCGGAGGGTATCGGAGGGCTGTTCCCTGGACCAGAGAGACTCGATGTAAGAAAGGTCCGCCCAAGCCTGCGCATGGCTCGGATATAAGGACAAGACACAGTCCATTGCCGCCTGGCTTTCCCGAAGAACGACGCGCCGTTGCTCATCCGAAAGATCGGCAAGGGCGATCTTGTCGATTCTCTGCCTGGCGACGTAGCGAATGGCCTCCGCTCTCAGCAGGGGAAGGAAAACGAGCATAAAAACCGCCGCGCAGCCCAAAGCCGCAAGACTCAGGATGATTCTCCTCAAACCGTCTTGTTTCGCCCCATCGACAGGCGCATGAATCTTTGCAGTCTGAGTCACGATGCCCGCAATCGCAGCGAACGCCATCGCGAGCGCCGGAAGCTTGAAATGAAAGTCCACAAACAACTGCAAGGCGAAGCCAAGAAGCCCGATTCCCATGCCCTGAATCACCCAGGGATGAAACGCAGCGCCTCCCAAGCCCAGGCATGGGCCGGCCTCGGCGCGGGGGCGGTCCACAGAGCGAAAGACGAGCACGCAGGCACCGCCGAATAAAAGCGCAAATCCGACGATGCCATAATCGGAGAGCGTATTCAGGTATTCGTTATGGGCCCACTGCGGCTCGCGCTGGCATGCCTCGGGACGGTATTTCTCGAAAAGCGTGTTGAAGCTTCCCGCGCCCCCGCCAAGCCACGGCGAATCCCGGAAAATGCTCCAGGCCGCCTTCCACATGATCGGACGCGAGCTCTCTCCGGAATCGCGCACAGCGGCATCGAGCCGCGCCCGAGTGCCCGGCGAAACGAAATAGAGCGCGGTCACGACCAGCGCGGCCGCCGCGATCAGGCCCGCCGATGCGACAAGCCTTCGATGGAGCGAAGCGCGGGATCGGAGCAGCGGCCAGGCGGCGAGCGCAAGGGCAAGAGCCAGCCAGCCGCCGCGGCTCAGGGTCATGAAAAAGCCCGAGACCAGGAGAGCGCCGAGATAGCCAAAGAGTATCCGCTGCAGGACGCCCGCCCCCGGGCGCACCGCCAGGGCCACGGTGGCGGGCAACACGAGCATGATGAGCGCGGCGAGGCTGTTGGGAATGCCGAAGCTGCCGCTGACACGCCCGGTGAACTGGGACACCTGCGTCCGCCCAAGCATCAGCCACTCGGGATTCACGAAGCGCTGATAATATCCTAACGCCACGCTGACGATTGCCAGCGTCAGAACCGTACCGAAGATAAAACGACGCGATGCCGCGGAGCACAGTCCCGAACGGACGATCCAATAGACGGCCAGCAACTGAGCCCAGCAGAGGAAATCGACCCAACCGAGCCAAGGGACAGGCGAGACCCAGGCTGCGTTCACGGCGGCATACGCGAGAAAGGCTCCCAGCATCCAATCCCCCACCCCAAAAGAACGCTCCGACGTCGTTCGATGAAAAGCACGCAGAGCCAGATGCACGATCACAAGGGCGGCGGTCAGAGAGTACCCGACCACCTGGGTCTCCGGCCGGTATCCCCCCAGGCAAAGCGTGGACCATGCAAGATTCGCCGAGATCAGACCCGCCTGAAGGCTCTCGCCGAATGACGAGACGCGGGAAGCGGAAGCATCGCACTTCTGCGGGGAAAGCATGTGTTCCATGCAGCACGATAAGAATCGCGCTGGCAACCCGCGGCTTTGCCCACCGCAAAAAAGCCGCCCGCGAAAGACCGGGCGGCTTTTCGGAAAAGATGCGGAGGCCCATGCCCCCGCAAACGGATATTACTTGATGAAAAGCATCTCCTCGTAGGTGGGCACGGGCCAGTAGGCGTCGGACACGATGCCTTCCAGGGCATCGACGATCTTGCGGATCACGAGCAACTGCGGGAGGACCTCCTTGCAGTAATGCTCGGCCTCGGCCTGGAGCCCCTCGACGTGGTGGCTGCGAATCTCATCGAGCGTGGCGACTTCGGCCTGAACTTCGTTGATCATGCCGGTGATCTTTTCGAGCGTGCCGATCTCAGCCTTGATGCCCGCGGCCTTGAGGGCTGCAGCGCTGGTGGCGAGATCGGTCTGGTAATGAATGGCGGCAGGAAGATACTTCGTGTTGACCATCTCCGTCACGATATTGGCCTCGACGTTGACGGACTTGCAGTACTGTTCCAGGGAGATATCGCGGCGTGCCTCAAGCTCACGTTTTGTGAGAATTCCGTACTTCGCATAAGCGGCAACCGTTGACTTGGCTGCGAAGATGGGAGCCGCTTCCGGCGTGGTACGGAGGTTGGGCAGTCCGCGCTTGAATTCGGCTTCCTTGTGCCACTCGGCGGCGTAATTATTACCGTTGAAAACGATATCGCCGTGCTCGGTGGCAATCTCGGTGAGGAGATCGGCGACGGCGTCATCGAACTTCCCGCCCTTGGACGCCTTCTCCAGCTTGGTGGCGATGTAGTCCAGCGACTCGGTGATAATCGTATTAAGGGCTGCGAGCGGGCCGCCGATGGACTGGTTGGAGGCGACGGCGCGGAACTCGAATTTATTGCCGGTGAAGGCAAAAGGCGAAGTGCGATTGCGGTCGCCTGCGTCTTTCATGAGCGGAGGGAGAACATCGACGCCGAGATGCATCGTGCCACCCTTTTTCGAGGACTTGGCCTTGCCCTTTTTAATCTGCTCGAACACATCGGCAAGCTGATCGCCGAGATAGATTGAGATGATGGCCGGGGGGGCCTCATTGGCGCCCAGGCGATGATCGTTGGAGGCAGAGGCAACCACAGCGCGGAGCAGAGCACTGTGCTTGTGCACCGCGCGGATGACGGCGGCGCAGAAGACGAGGAACTGCATGTTGTCGTGCGGCGTGTTGCCCGGCTCGAGAAGATTGCCCTGAGTGGCGTTGCCGAGGGACCAGTTGAGATGCTTGCCCGAGCCGTTGACGCCGGCAAAGGGCTTCTCGTGCAGCAGGCACTCCATGCCGTATTTGCGAGCCACGCGCTTCATCACGATCATGGTGAGCTGCTGGTGGTCAGCCGCAACGTTGGCGGTCTCGTAGATCGGAGCGATCTCGTACTGGGAGGGAGCAACCTCGTTGTGACGGGTTTTGACGGGAATGCCCAGCTTGTACATTTCGGCTTCGGATTCGTGCATGAAGGCGAGCACGCGATCTGGAATCACACCGAAATACTGATCTTCGAACTCCTGACCCTTCGGGGGTTTGGCGCCGAAAAGGGTGCGACCGGACGAAAGAAGGTCGGGACGGGCAAGGTAGAAGTTGCGGTCTATAAGGAAGTATTCCTGCTCGGGACCGGCGGTGGCGGACACCATGCTAATGTTCTGGTGGCCGAAAAGCTTCAGGATGCGGCGAGCCTGGATATCGAGCGAACTCATCGAACGAAGGATGGGCGTCTTGGTGTCGAGCACCTCGCCTGTCCACGACACGAAGACCGTCGGGATGCACAAGGTCACCCCATTGGCATTCTCGATAATGTAGCAGGGGCTGGTGACGTCCCAAACCGTGTAGCCGCGAGCCTCGAACGTGGCGCGGATGCCTCCTGATGGGAAGGATGACGCGTCGGGCTCGCCCTGGGAAAGCTGCTTGCCGGAAAACTCGGCGATGGCCCCGCCCTTGCCATCGGGTTCCAGGAAGCTGTCGTGCTTCTCCGCAGTCAGGCCGGTAAGCGGATGGAAAATGTGGGCATAGTGAGTCGCACCGTGCTCAAGCGCCCAGTCCTTGATCGCCGTGGCGACGATGTCCGCGGTGGTCGGCTCGAGCGGAGCACCGGTTTCAATCGTCTTCTTCAGCGATCTGTAAACGGCCTTGGGCAACCGAGCCTGCATGACCTTGTCGTTAAAGACATTCTTGCCGAACAGGGCGGCGGAATGGCTTTCCTTGAAAGCCAGCGTGTTGGTCACGCGAAAGTTGTTCGCGGCCGAAATGGCGCTCAGACGGGCGGGGCTAACACTCATAAGTTGGAATTTTACGGGAAGGTTTTAGTTGATGTCGAACAAGCTCCGTTCCTGGAAGAAAGGCCGGTGGCTTGGCGACGTAATTAGCAGGATCTGGGCCAACCTTTGCGGATCATGAAAAGAATCTTTGGCATCCGTGCGCCAAAACGCAGGCTGGGGCTTTGGCTGTTCGGAATTATGAGAACGCACTTTAGGAATAGGTTGGGCAATATAAAACCATATCTGGAAGAGAAAGCAGCATCATAGGATTTTATCCGAGCTTGCAGGAACAATTGGGTTTTTGTTTTCTAGCACGTCCATGCCCAATCCTGCGTCTGACCTTCAGGAAGAGCCCCGAACAGCCGGAAGAACCGCCCTAGGTTTGGGGTGGGAATTGCTGGCGACCGAACCCAAATCGGCGCTCAAGGCCGTCGAGGAGGCTGAACAGCTTTTTTCACCCAACGAGAATGACGCGGAATTCTGCGAAGAGGCGGGTCTTCTGCGCGGATGCGCCTGGATGCATATGGGCATGTACGCGGATGCAAGCGCACTTCTAGCCCCCCTGCTCGCGACCGCTTCAAACGCTCCTGTCACTCAGGCGCGCATCCGCGGCCGGGCGGCGCTGGGCATCTCCCAGGTCAGGCAATCCAACACCGAAGTGGGATTCGCCCTGCTGCGCGAGAGCCTCGGACAGGCCATTTCCACTGGGGATCAGGAGCTCGAGGGACAGGTCCGGATGTTCAATGGGATCGCCTGCAACGAGCAGGGGCGCAGAGCGGAGGCGATCGCCATGCTCACCCCCGCGCTCCAGTGCTTCCTTGCCTGTGGAAACCGGTTCGGTGTGGCAAAAGTCCGCGGCAACCTGGGGAACACTCACTTTGCGATGGAGGAATATGACCTGGCTGCCGAGCACTACATGGCCGGTCTGGAAGTTTTACGCCAGCTCGGCGACCGCCGCGGCGAGGCGGTGGGATTGGGCTCCCTGGGACGGGTCTATGTCAAGTTGGGCGAACTCGACCGCGCGATCGATTTCTTCTCGAAAGCCAACGCGGAGTTTCGCGCCCTGGGCATCGCCCTTGAGGAAGTGATAGGCTGGAACATGATCGGCCAGACCTACGTAAAGGCCAATGCCCCGCTCAAGGCGATCGACGCATTCCGCCAGGGACTCGCGCTTGCGGAGTCCAATAACGCCTCCGCCTTCATCGGCTCCCTCCTCTTCGGTCTCGCGGAGTCCTGCGCTCTGGCCGGCCAGCTCGACGAGGCGGCAAACGCCTTTTCCCGGGCGCTCCAGATCACGTCCGCGCCCGGGCAACTTCAGGCTCGTGCGGAAGGCCTCCTGGGTCTCGCTCGCGTGAGACAGGCCAACGATGAGGATGCCATCTGGCGCTCGCTGCCGTCGGAACGCTCCGCGCTCGAAGAGGCCGTGGCGCTCGCTGCCAGGGAGGAAGTGCCCTCGGTCGCGCGCGAGGCCCGCCTCATGCTCGCGCGCATCTGCGAGAAGCACGGCGAATTTAAGGACGCGCTCTGCCATAATCAGGAATACTATCGCCTGCAGGAGGCGTTCTGGCAGCAGAAGTCGAAACAGGCCCTCGCCCGGGCCGAAGTCTATTATGCGGTGGCGCAACACCGCAAGGAAGCCGAGATGGCGCAGGCTCATGCCAAGGACCTCAGCGGCGCCCTCGAGGAAGCACGTCGCGAGCACGATCGAGCCGAGCGCGAAAGCAGGCAGAAATCGGAACTGCTCAGCATCGTCGCGCACGATCTGCGCAATGCCGTCACACATATCAGCCTGGTCGCCGAAGTGATCAGGATCAACACCCACGATGCCAGTCTTCTTGAGAACTGCCACGACATCGACGTGGCGACGAACCGCCTCGATCGCCTGATCCGCACGCTGCTGGATCAGGCGGCACTTGAGGAAGGCCGTCTCGTTCTGCAATCCTCCATCATCGACCTTTCAGCCTGCGCCAACGCCGTATGGAAAAACTCGGTGAGTTTTGCCCGCCGAAAGAACCAGGAGTTGCGCCTGAATGCGGATCGCCCCTGCCCCGTCTTTGCGGACAATATCCGCGTGGAAGAGGTGATTCAGAATCTCGTCGATAACGCCATCAAGTACACGCCCAACGGGAAACGCATCTCCATCACTGTTTTCCCGGGCGATGAAGTCACGCGCCTCAGCGTGCATGACGAGGGATTGGGCATGTCCGCCGATGACATGACCCGCGCTTTCGAGCGTTTTGCCCAATTAAGCTCCCGTCCGACCGGTGATGAAAACTCCACCGGATTGGGCCTGTCCATCGCGCGCCAGCTCATCGAGGCGATGCGAGGCCGGGTCTGGGTCGAATCCGCCGGGAAAACCCTGGGCAGCACCTTCTGGATCGAGCTCCCGGTAAAACCGCCCGTTTGATCTGAGCCCGTTCTGGGAAACGCCCAACTATGGCAGAAGCTCTTCGACGAAGAGGCCCGGGTTTGTACCGACTTCCCGAAGGCCCTGCTGTGCCCGCCGTAGCCATGCGAAGGTGGGCGCTCGCCGAATGGGCGACCGCCGATCTCCGACATCCCTGCTGGTCTTTGGCTGCCATGCCCGCGGCTCCGCTCCGCAGCCAAGACCGCAAAACTTGGTTTTGCCTTGTTCAGATCAGAAACGCTGGAGTTATTCTAACTCCTAACTCCTAAATTCTAGATTCTTGTTTCCTAGCAGTGATAAATCCGGGTTAATAGATCTTCCAAATCGCGCCAATATGCCATAAATACTTCGTGCCCCGAGTTAATAGGCGAGTGATGGATGTGGCAGGCCAAATACGAACCGACTATGGTACCCCTGGACTTAATCTTTCTGGTCTATGGTTTCTCGTTCCTGGCACTTGCGTCCATTGTCTGGACCTTGGGACGGCGGTCGCAGATTCGTCTGCCTTGGAATTGGCTTGCTTGGTTTGGCCTGCTACATGGAACCCACGAATGTCTGGAACTGCTGGCGATCAGCCTGGGAGATTCGCCCGTGTTCAAAGGAGTGCGGCTGGCGATTATGGCCTCCTCCTTCGTGACGCTGCTGGAATTTGGCCGGCGCGGATGCAAAGAGCAGGGCGTTCGGATGCCGGGATTTTGGATTATCATTCCCCTCGTTGCCCTGGCCTCCCTGGGCAGCTTGGCGGGGTTGGCGGGACTGAACGCCGCCTTTCGTTATGCTTTGGGGCTCCCAGGCGGGTTGCTCGCCGGTTGGGCTTTTTGGCGGGAAGCCAATCATGATGCCACATCGTCAAAGTGGCCGCTGTGGTTTGCGGGCCTGGGTCTGATTCTCTACGGCCCTGCAACAGGATTGATCGTACCCGCGGCGCCTTTCTTTCCGGCTTCGGTCCTGAATCAGGAGACGTTTTTTGCCGCCACGGGCTTTGTCATCCAGCAGGTTCGCACTCTTTGCGCAGCGATGGCCACGCTGGGCATCGTGATCGCCTACCATAAAAGCAGCGCCGGCCAAAAGGAGGCGCACTGGTTCCAGCGTTGGACCCTCCCATGCCTGGTGGCCTTGCTGCTGGCCGGCGGTTTCTGGGGCGCCCACTGGTTTAAGCAGAAGGTTGATGCCGAACAGCGTGAGGAACTGCTGGCTCATGCGAACGCCGTTGCCCACACGATCAACATCGAACTCGTCAAGGCGCTGTCCTTTTCGGACACGGATTGGGAAAACCCCGAGTTCAAGCGGCTGAACGGACAACTGCAGGCCTATGCCCGAGCCACAGGTTTGCATCGTCTCTACAGCATCGCCCTCCGGAACGGCCATTTTGTCTTCGGGCCCGGGACTTACACCGAGAAAGATTACCGGGCTTCACTATCGGGGAAAATGCACGAGCAGCTCTCCGCAGATGCTTTCCCGATTTTTCGGACCGGCCGCCCGCAGATCGTCGGGACGCAGACTGGCAAGCACGGAAACTTGATTTCGGCGTTGTCGCCTGTGTTCGACCCGCGCACGGGTGAACTATTGATGGCGATCGGCGTGGATTTGGAGACCAGGGACTGGCAACGGTCCATCGCCCACGCCCGTCTGATCCCGATTCTATCCGCCCTGGTGCTGCTGATCATTGTTCTGGCGAGTCAAGTGGTTTTGGATTGGCGCGAACACCTTCCGGTCGAGCGTCGATGGCGGCTGCGCCACACTGAGGCAGTCCTGTGCGCCACAGTCGGCTTGGCGCTCAGCGCAGTAGCCGTCTGGTCGTTGCACGAAACCGAGAATTCTTTTCGAAAGCAGGCCTTCTCCGCCCTGGCACGGGCACAGGTGGGAGACATCGCCGAAGCGCTGATCAATCTGCGCGCCCAGTTGGATGCCCTCGGCCAGTCTTTTGAAGTCAGCCGGGGAGCGGAACGCAATGAATTCCACGCCTTCGCCGAACCGCTGGGCCGTGCCGGCCTCGCACAAACTTTGGGATGGGCGCCAGCAGTGCCTCCGGAAGCGGTGGCCGACGTTGAAATCAAGGCGCGTCGAGCCGGTCTGGCCAACTTCGCCCTCTATGAGAAAGATGCGCAAGGGAACCGGGTTTCGATCGGCAAACGCGAGCTCTATTACCCGATACTCTTCTGCGAGCCTGAAACCGGCAACGAAAAGGCACATGGCTTTGACCTGGGATCGGAAGCGATCCGAAAGGCGGCGCTCGAGGAAGCGGCACTAACAGGACTGCCCGTCGCCACGGATACCATTCCCCTTGTGCAGGAAACAGGCGCGCAGGAGGGAATGCTCGTATTCCGGCCGGTGTATGCCCAAAGCGACGGCCATCGGAAGCTGCGCGGCTTTGTCCTGCTTGTGCTGCGACTCGAATCGGCGCTGCAACAATCGCTAAACCGGGCAAGCAACGATCAGCTCGGCGTTGCCGTGAATCTATTTCAATTGGAGCCCGGACGGTCGCCCCGCCTGCTGGCCAGCACCCGGAATGATGCGCCCCTGCGGCTTGGCCCTGCGACAAACCTTCGGCTGACGGACGCGAGTCTTGCCGTTGCCGTGCCGCTTTTCCTGTTTGGGAAAAGCTGCATCATCCAAATCCAGGCGGAACCTTCCTATCTGCTGGCCCATCCTCTGCGACAAGCCAGGAGAGCGGGGGTGGTCGGTCTGCTGCTGACGGCAATGCTGACCGGGTTGGTAACCGTTTTCATCAACCGCCGGGCGGACTTGGAGCGAGAGGTCGGCTTGCGCACGAGGCAACTGAGGGAAAGCGAAGAATCCTACCGGCGCCAGTTCAGCGAGAATTTCGCCGTGAAGCTGCTGATCGACCCCGTCGATGGGCGCATCATCGAGGCGAACGCAGCCGCAGTTCGATTCTACGGCTATCCCCGCGAGCGACTGCTTTCGATGCTCATCACCGACATCAGCATGCGATCCCTGGAACAGGTGCAGGCCACGTTGGCCGATACCTCTGCCGCGCGCGGCTCTCATTTCGAGTCCCAACATCGTCTGGCGGACGCTTCAGTTCGCGAGGTCGAGGTTTTCGGCAGTCGCATCCTATTTGGCCTGCATGAGGTGGTGCATGCGATCATCGTGGACATCACCGACCGCAAGCGGGCCGAGGAGGAACTCAAGCGCCAGACCAGCATGGTCAATTCGTTGCTGGATTCCATTCCCGACCTCATCTTCTTCAAGGATACCAGAGGCGTTTATCTTGGATGCAATCCTCCCTTTGCAGAATTTGTCGGACGACCCAGGGATGAAATCGTCGGCAGGACGGATCACGACATCTTCGAGAAGGCAGTCGCCGATTCTTTTGTGGAGTACGACCGGAAAATGCTTGAGAAGAAGAAAGCGCAGCGCAACGAGGAGTGGATCGCTTATCCCGATGGCCGGAAAAACCTGCTCGATACCCTCAAGACCCCCTATTGGGCGGCAGACGGAACCCTGGTCGGCGTGCTCGGAATCAGCCGGGATATAACGGCCCGCAAGCAGGCGGAAGAGGCTTTGCGCGAAAGCGAGGAGAACTTCCGCACCTTCTTCGAGACAATCGGCGATTTGATAATCGTGGCCACGCTCGACGGCCGGATTCTGTTCACCAATCAGGCGCTGAATTACAAGCTGAGATACAGCCCTGACGACCTTGCCGCGATGCACATGCTGGACATATACCCGGCGGACAAACGCCAGGAAGCCGAGGAGATGTCTGCCGCCACGTTACGGGGCGAGCGCACAAGCTGTCCGCTGCCGTTGGCTGCGAAAAACGGCATGTTGCTGCCCGTGGATACCCGAGTCTGGTTCGGCCTTTGGAATGGCACGGACTGCATCTTTGGCCTCAGCAAGGATCTGAGCGCGGAACAGGATGCGCAACAACGCTTCGAACGTCTCTTCCGCCACAACCCGGCTCTGATGTCGGTGACGACCATGCCCGGGCGGCGGTACTCGGATGTCAACGAGGCATTTTTAAAGAAACTTGGCTATTCCAGAGCGGATATAATCGGGAAAACTGCCGCTGAAATAGGTCTGTTCCCGCACGCGGAACAGCAATCCAGAGTGGAAGCTTTACAGATGGCGGATGGTCGCGTCACAAACCTCGAGATTCAGGTTCGCTGCAAGGACGGTTCGATCCGTGATGGTCTCTTTTCGGGCGAGGTGATCGGCAGCCAGGGGAAGCATTTCTGCCTGACCGTCATGATTGACATCACGGCCCGTAAACAGGCGGAGGCAGCCCTTACTCAGGAACGCCTGCGCCTTGCCAGCATCATCAAAGGAACCAACGTCGGGACCTGGGAATGGAATGTGCAGACGGGCCAGACGGTCTTCAACGAACGCTGGGCCGATATCATCGGCTACACTCTGGATGAGCTGGCCCCAGTTTCGATCGACACATGGGCGAAACTTGCCCATCCGGACGACTTCAAGATCAGCGGCGGACTGCTGAAACGGCACTTCTCGAGGGAATCTGACTACTATGAGATGGAATGCCGCATGAAGCACAAGGATGGGCGCTGGATTTGGGTGCTCGACCGCGGGAGCGTATCCAGTTGGACCTCCGATGGCAGACCCTTGCTGATGAGCGGTACGCATCAGGACATCACCGCCCGCAAGCGGGCCGAGGAGGCTCTGCTGGCAACGAATCGCCAGCTCGAAGCGGCCATCACCCAGGCCGAACTGGCCAATGCCTCCAAGAGCGAGTTTCTGGCCAACATGAGCCACGAAATCCGCACGCCCATGAACGGCATCATCGGGATGACAGGTCTGCTGCTTGATACCGAACTCTCGGACACCCAAAAGCGCTACGCAGATACCGTGCGGTCCAGCGGCCAAGCCCTGCTGCAGCTCATCAATGACATCCTGGATTTCTCAAAGATCGAGGCGGGGAAACTGGAGCTGGAGACCCTGGACTTTGACCTGCGAAGCGTGTTGGACGATTTCGCAGGGATCATGGCGGTCAAAGCATCCGAAAAGAAGGTGGAGTTCATCTGTGCCGCCGATCCGGATGTGCCGGTGCTTCTCCGAGGCGATCCCGGACGGCTCCGGCAGGTGCTCACCAACCTGACGGGAAACTCCCTAAAGTTCATCCATGAGGGAGAAGTCGCGGTGCGTGTCCACCTGGAATCGAAAACCGATAGCGAGGTCTGCCTGCGTTTTTCTGTGCGCGACACAGGAATCGGCATTCCGGCGAGCAAGCTGGATCTTTTGTTCAAAAAGTTTTCGCAAGTGGATGCCTCGGTCACGCGCAAGTATGGCGGCACCGGGTTGGGCCTGGCCATTTCGAAGCAACTGGCCGAATTGATGGGCGGCACGATCGGGGTGAACAGCGAAGAGGGCAAGGGCTCGGAGTTCTGGTTTACGGCGCGGCTGGCCATCCAGACCGATCACATGGAAGCGCAACCGGAGAGAGTCAACCTGGATGGCACGCGTGTCCTGGTGGTCGATGACAACGCCACTAATCGCGAGATTCTCCATGCCCAACTGGCGTCCTGGGGTTTGATGCCAACCGAGGCGGTGGATGGTCCGTCGGCACTGCAGTCAATGGAGCGTGCGCTGAACGACGGCTTCCCCTTTCACTTGGCGATATTGGATATGCAGATGCCTGGCATGGACGGCACAGCGCTGTGTCGGGCCATCAGGGCCGACGCACGGATGAACGGAACGGCTTTGATCATGATGTCCTCGCTGGGCGAGAACGGAAGCGCTCAACAGCTTGGGGAAATCGGGCTTGATGCGTGCCTGATGAAGCCGGTGCGACATGGCGAGTTGCTGGACTGCCTCACCACGGTGACGACAGGCGGTGCCTGGCGGCGAACAGGGCAGACGGGACCGCGCCCCCAGCTCCGTTCAAGGCTCCGCAGCCGCGCGCGCATCCTTCTGGCCGAAGACAATATCACCAATCAGCAGGTCGCCGTGGGCATTCTCAAAAAATTAGGGCTGAGTGCGGACGCGGTGGCAAATGGCCTGGAGGCCATCCACGCGCTGACCGATATTCCTTACGACCTCGTTCTAATGGACGTGCAGATGCCGGTCATGGACGGACTGGAGGCAACGCGCCAGATCAGAAATCCCCAAACCCAAAGCCGCAATCATGACATTCCCATCATCGCGATGACGGCGCACGCGATGGCACGAGACCAGGAGATGTGCTTGGCGGCAGGCATGAACGACTACGTCTCCAAACCGGTGGAACCTGAAGCGCTGGCCAAGGTGCTCGAAAAATGGCTGCCGGAGAAGGAAACCGACTCTTCAGATGCCGTGAACGCCTTTCCTCCAAAACAAGCAGCGCCATCGGAAGCGCCAAAGGCGCAGGTTTATGACCGGGCGGGCTTTTTGGAACGAATGATGCAGGACGAATCCATGCTTCAGGAGATCCTGGCAACCTTCCTAAGCGACATACCCGGGCAGATCGAAGCGCTTGCCACAGCGATAGCTCATGGGGATGCGAAACAAGCCGGAGCGCTGGCTCACAAGATCAAAGGCGCCGCCTCCAACGTAGGCGGAGATGCCCTGTGCGAGCTGGCCGCCATTATGGAAAAAGCGGGGATGGAGGGCGACAACACCTCGCTGAGGAACCGCATGCCCGAATTGCAAAGTCAATTTCAGCGCCTGAAAAAAGCGATGGAAGAGGAGACCTGAGCCGCTATGAAAATCCTCATCGCCGATGACGACCTGACGTCGCGCGCGGCCCTGACCGCAGTGCTTCATAAGTACGGACACGAAGTGCTGGCAACCTGCGATGGGGCGGAGGCCTGGAATGTTCTTCAGAGGAGCGATGCTCCCCGCTTGGCCATCCTCGATTGGGAAATGCCCGGTCTCGATGGCATCGAGGTTTGCCGGAGATCACACACCCGCGAAATGGACCAGCCCCCCTATCTGATCCTGCTGACCACGCGCGGCGAAAAAAAGGATGTGACCCAGGGCTTGCACGCCGGAGCGGATGACTACCTCGCAAAACCCTTCGATCCAGCGGAGCTGAACGCACGGGTTGAGGTCGGTTGCCGGTTGATTGCCCTGCAAGACCGGCTGGCAAGCCGGGTCCAGGAGCTGCAGGAGGCGCTCGCCCACATCAAGATATTGCGCGGTATTGTTCCCATTTGCTCCGGTTGTAAGAAAATCCGCGACGACGCGGGTTTCTGGAACCAGGTCGAAGCCTATGTCAGCGCCCACTCCGAAGCAAAATTCTCGCACGGCCTCTGCCCGGACTGCATGCGCAAGTATTATCCCGGAGTTGCAGTCCCTACCGACACCACGCCGAAAAAGAAATCCTGATCATGAAAGGCGCAGATCTCCCTTGAGTGCTGTCTCAGCGCCCGAAGCTGTCTCACGCGGATCTTCCGCAGGCCGATTGCCCAATCGCCCCGCGAGTACCATCATGGTTTCCTGCCATGAGCACCAAAGTCCTAAATAAAAACACCGTCGTCCAAGCCATCCGTCCCGGTTTCTGCTAGGCTGCCGCGCATCCGATCCAAGCCTTTCTCGTCATGACCGCACTACAACAACTCTCCCACACCGTCGTCGGACGGATATATTGCATCAGGAAATCCCGATGAAACTGACTCACCGCGAACGCATCCGGCTGGCGCTGGAACACAAGGAAACCGACCGCATTCCCATCGCGATGGTATGCTCCGGCATTAATCCGCCGGCACACGCGACGCTGACTGAATATCTGAAACGCGAGCGCAACGTGTCGGTCGATGCGTATCTGAAGCCTTTGATCGATATTAAATCGATCGAACCCGCCTACGTCGGCCCGCCGCTGCCTCCGGGGACGGACATCTGGGGCGTCCGGCGCAAGGCGGTGAGCTACGGCGCCGGCGAGTATGACGAGATCGAATATTATCCGCTTGAGGAAGCCGATTCCCCTGCGGATTTAAGCCGGCATCGCTGGCCGACGACCGACTGGTTCGACTATTCGGTGATACCCGACTGCATTGCGGCGATCGGCAAGGAGGGCGACTATTGCCTTATGGTCTCAAACGGGAACATCTTCGAGACCTCGTGGTATATGCGGGGTTTCGAGCGGATGTTCATGGACCTCGCGCTCAATCCGGATCTGGCGCAGGCGATTCTTCAACGCGTGTGCGATTTCTACATTGAGCATTTCAGCCGAATCCTCGCGGAAGGGCGCGGGCGGATCGATCTGGTTTTTACCGCGGACGATATCGGCGGGCAGGAAGGTCTGTTGATGTCCCTCGATATGTGGGAGGAGCACATCAAGCCGCATCATGTCCGGCTCAACCGCGCGATCCACGAATTCGGAGCGAAAGTGATCTATCACACGGACGGCAGCGTGATGAAGGCCGTGCCCGGCCTGATCGACATGGGAATCGATGTCCTTCAAGCGCTTCAATTCGACGCAAAAGGCATGGACCCTCTCGTGCTCAAAGAGCAGTTCGGGGACAGGCTTTGTTTTGAAGGCGGCCTCAGCGTGCAGAAAACGCTGCCGTTCGGCACCGTCGACGAAGTTCGCCGCGAGACTGAGGAGCGCATTCGAGTCCTTGGCCGCAACGGCGGCTACATTTTCGGCCCGTCGCACGCGATCCAAGCAGGCACGCCTCCTGAGAACATCGTCGCGATGTTCGACGCTGCTCAGATCCTGAAGCCCCGGCGGTAGGCGCGGGCGCGATCGAGGCGGGCGGCGATATCGATGTAGTCTTTGTTGGAAAGCGCTGCCGAGAAGGCTTGAAGCTCATCCTGATACTCCCGCAAAGCCCGGAGGATCTCGTCGCGGTTCTGCTCGAGTATGGCGCGCCACATCACCGGATCGCCCCCTGCGATGCGGGTGGTGTCGCGAAGCCCGCCGCCGGAGTAGTTGCGCCAGCGCTGATCCTTCGTCGCGAGATAGGAGCACAGCGTCGATGCGATGACTTGAGGAAGATGGCTGATGTGGGCCACGAGTTCGTCATGCGCCTCAGGCGCCACCGTTACGACTTCCATGCCCATATCGCTCCAGAACTGGACCACCGTGTCCACAGCGGCGGAATCGCTCTCGGGCAACGGCGTGACGAAACACACGCGGCGTTCGAAAAGTTCTGCGCTGCTGTTTTCCCATCCCGTCTTGTCCGATCCCGCCATCGGATGAGAACCCACGAAGTGAGTTCCCTTCTTTAACGCCGAGTGCCCCAGCCTCGAGATTTCGCCTTTCACGCTTCCCACGTCGGTCACCAAGGCCCCCTTGGGCAGATGGGCTGCGATGTCTTTGGCCAGCGCCACAATCCTGTCCACAGGGGGAGCCAGAACCACGAGCGAAGCGTTTTGGACAGCCGCTTCGGGAGAGTCGGCAACTTCATCGCACCATGACTGCGATTTCAGATTGAGGCGCGTCTCCGGGCGACGCGCCCAAATCACGATGCGGCGAGCCAGCCCGCGAGCGCGGGCTGCTCGGGCTACGGAGCCGCCGAGAAGACCGGGAGCGAGAATGGTCAGTTGATCCAGCACGCCCCAAGCCACTCAAAAAGAACAGCTCCTGTCGAGAGGGGAGAATTCCGCTCCTGGCGGGATTGCAGGGTCCTTTCCCCTGAGAGGGGAAGCTATTGATGAGAAAGGCAGATACTTTTGGCAAAACATCCAAGGCCGTTTCTGATCGAGTAGCCTGGGATGAAGCCTGACTTCCGACCGTCCGACTGTCCGACTGAGGCGGCTCCGCCGCCACTGTGTGCTCTGCTGGCCAGCAGAGCACCACCGTCCGACCGTTGGCCTCCGCCTTTGGAATTCTTATTGGAGTACTCGTCACGGGTGTGCATTTATGAATCAAAGTTCGCAGCTCCATAACCTCCGTTCTCATCCCTACCCTCCCCATGGGCTCTCCCCTACTCGTCACCTACTCCTATCAGTTTCAAAACGGCGATTCCTGGTCCCACAGCGTCGATGTCAATCGCGCCCGCAACGCCTCGGCGACAGTGCCTGCCTCCGCGCCGGAATGGGCGCGCCTGGGCTTTCATCGCTGCGAAAACTGCCCACTTAGCGAGGACAGGTGTTCCCACTGCCCGCCCGCCGTGGACTCCGCGCCCATCCTCGAACGCTTCGCCTCCATTCCATCGATCGCCCCGGTCCGTGTCACCGTCACAACCTCCGAGCGAACCTGTATCAGGGAAACGGATGCCCAACTCGGCCTCAAGGCCCTGCTCGGCGTGGTCATGGCCACCAGCGCCTGCCCCATCCTCGTCCAACTGCGCTCCCAGGCGCTCTTCCACCTGCCTTTCGCCTCGGTGGACGAGACGCTATACCGCGCCGTCGGCGACTACCTCATCAAGCAGTACTTCGCCATGAAGGACGGGAAGCAGCCCGACTTCGATCTCGCAGGCCTGGACCGGCTCTACCGCGACCTCGCTACGCTCAACATCGCCTTCTTCAACCGCATCCAGGCATCGAGCCCCAATGACGCCAACGTCAACGCCATCGTCACCTTCCGCAGCATGTCCGACATCGTAAGCATGTCCCTCGACGACCGTCTAAGCCCCCTGCGTGAAGCCATGCAGGAATTGGGAGCCTGAGCGGAGGACGTTACCCGATTCCCTAAGTGGCAACAGCGTTGCCTCGTGGAATTCCTCCGATAGCCGAAAGCCAATCGCCGACGCCCTGTTCAGTCCGACCGTCCGACTGTCTGATTGTCCAACTGTCTGACCGTCCGGTTGTCAACCGGTCGGCCTACGTTTCGCTTGAAGATCACGCCAAGAAAGAGGCCGAGCAACGCCACGGCAGCGATCACTCCGGCCGGATAGGCGATGCACGTCGAAAGGTTGAAGCCTTCGGGCGCTTGCAGGAGATAGGTGACGGAGACGGCTGTCATAAAAGAGGCCGGGACCGTCGCGATCCAATGCGTCTTGTTGCTTCGCACCAGATAGACCGCGCAGGTCCAAAGGACGATCATCGCAAGCGTCTGGTTGGCCCAGGCGAAGTAGCGCCAGATGATGTCGAAATTCATCTGCGAAAGCACCCCGCCGACCGCAAACAAGGGGAGCGCAATGTATAGGCGCTTGAGAATCGGTTGCTGGTCGGTGCGCAACCAGTCGGCGACGGTCAACCTGGCGCTGCGAAAGGCGGTGTCGCCCGAAGTGATCGGACAGATGACCACCCCGAGGATGGCCAGCACGCCGCCAACTTTGCCCAACAGGGAGATCGACACCTTATTCACCACCCCACCCGGTCCTCCATCTTTTAAAGCTTCGGCCAGCCCCGGCGTGCCGTGGAAAAAAGCCATCCCGGCCGCAGCCCAGATCAGAGCGATGACACCCTCGGCCACCATGGCGCCGTAGAAGACGCGGCGTCCGTAGCGCTCGTTCTTCAAGCATCGGGCCATCATCGGCGACTGCGTTGCGTGGAACCCGCTGATCGCGCCGCAGGCAATCGAGATGAACATCAGGGGCCAGATGGGCAGATTTTTGGGATGCAGATTGGCCAGGGTGAAGTCGGGGATTCGATATCCCTTTACCACCAATCCGCCGACAATGCCAACGGCCATGATAAGCAGGATCAGCCCAAAGACGGGATAAATCCGGCCGATCAACTGGTCGATCGGCAGCATGGTTGCCAGGAAGTAATAGATCAGGATGACGACCAGCCAGAAATTGTAGTCCAGCGCCGCCGGCGTCAGGCTTGCGAGGAGCTTTGCAGGGCCGGTCACGAAAACCGTGCCGACCAGCACCAGCAGGATCACGGAGGAGACGCGCATGACGTTTTTCATAGTCGGTCCAAGATAGAATCCGGTGATCTCGGAGATGCTGGCCCCCTTGTTCCGGATCGAGAGCATGCCACCGAGATAATCGTGAACGCCGCCGGCGAAGAGGCATCCGAAGACAATCCACAAAAACGCCACCGGGCCCCAAAGCGCGCCGGCCAGCGCGCCGAAAATCGGCCCCAACCCGGCGATGTTGAGGAGCTGGATCAGAAAGATCTTAGGCCAGTTCATCGGCACATAGTCAACCCCGTCGGTCATGGCATACGCCGGCGTGGTCCGGTTGGGGTCCGGCTTGAATATCCGATCCGTCAAAACACCATACGTGAAGTAACCTACGATCAGGATGGCGGCGGAAATAAAGAACAGCGTCATGGGGATTTTTTCTATTCTACGGCGGCACCCTCATCAAGCAGTACTTAGCTCACTCCATATCCCCTTCATCCCTTTTATCCCTGTGAATCAATTCGTATGAACAGGGATGGAAGGGATGAAAGGGATGTACACTTTTCCGGTTTCCCCGAGTCTCCGCAGTAAAACTGCCTTGAGGATCGAATGTTCGATGACTTCGAGCCATTTTCCTGCGGAGACTCGGGGCACTCGGAGGAACGGAATATTTCCTCCACAAAGCACCGGGCAACGTCTAAGCAGAACGGCGCATGAAATCCCCCCGCTGCATTCTTGTCGCTTTTCTATGTCTCATCAGCTCGGCCTTTGCGGCGGGCGATGCCAAGCCCTTCCTGGGTTCCTGGGCTTTGGACCTGCCTGGCAGCGGCGCGGGCTGGCTGGGCGTAGCTGAAAAAGACGGCGTCCTGCAAGCCTCCCTGCTCTGGGGCGGAGGTAGTGTCGAACCCGTGACGAGTGCCAGCATCGATGGAGACACGCTTACGGTGGTCAAGAAATCCAAGTGGACGAAAAAAGAGACATCAGGCAAGGAGCAGGTCATCAGCTCCACACGGACGATCACCGCGAAACGCTCCGGCAACACGCTCGCTATGACGAGCTCCTTCATCGGCACGGAGGAGCCCAAAGGCAAAAAGGAGACCTTCAAGGGAACCTTCCTCCCGCCCCCGCCAAGCGCTCCCGATCTTTCGAAGCTCCGCTACGGCGCACCCATCGTGCTCTTCAACGGCAAGGACCTCAGCGGGTGGAAGCTGCTCAATCCAACCGACGTGAACGGCTGGAGCGTCGAGGATGGAGTGCTCATCAACCGTCCCGTGCAGGAAGAAGGCAAGACGCACAAACACTACGGCAACCTGCGCACCGTGGCCGAGTTTTCCGATTTCAACCTGAGGCTTGAGGCGCGTCCCACCGCCGGCAGCAACAGCGGCGTGTATTTGCGCGGCATCTACGAAGTGCAGATTCTCGACAGCTACGGAAAGCCGCTCGACTCTCACAACATGGGCGCGCTCTACAGCCGGATACGCCCCAGCGCGGCCGCCGAGAAACCCGCCGGCGAGTGGCAGAGCCTGGACATCACGCTTGCGAAGCGCCACCTCACCGTCGTGCTGAACGGCACGACGATCATCGACAACCAGCCCATGCTCGGCTGCACGGGTGGCGCGCTATGGTCCGACGTCTTCCGTCCCGGCCCCATCTATCTCCAGGGCGACCACTCGCAGATCGACTACCGCAACATCGTCCTGCGCCCGGTACTCGAGTAGCCGCCGCCCTCGCGGCAAGAAATCTGCATGGATTCAATTCTCCGCTTCTCCGCAGTAAAAAGGGTTGGGATTCCCGATCATCCGATCCAAAGGTATTTTTACTGCGGAGAGGCGGAGAACCAGAAAGGACTGCGGAAGCCAAAGTCCGACGGCCTTGGATTTTCAGTCATCTGGAATCCAACTCACTCTCCAAAGCGCGACCTTCGATCCATTTTAACCACGGAACACACAGACCGCACGGATTCGAAGCTGGCTGGCGCGGAGGAAAGACAATCGGACTTCTATCCCTTTCATCCCTTATATCCCTGTGAATTCATGTCTTTGATCGGGGTATCAATTCCAAGGCAGGATTGACAGGGATGGAGGGGATACAGGGGATGGAGAATCGAACCTTCGTGTCTTTGCGTCTTCGTGCGAGAACCCTGATGGGTGTAGTTACAACTCCCTACTGTTCTCTCTTTCGACACCTCGTCGGGCTGGCGCGGTGCCCTGTTAGGATTAAGGTTTAGCGCTCTTCGTCGCCGCATCAAAGGCATCGGCGAGCGAACGGACTGCCAGATTCTTCCGGATCTCGTCTAGACTCGCCGAACTTCTGATCTGGATATCGACGGGCTCCCCGGGCACCAAATCGACGAAGTTGTCCGACAACTCCACGTCAAGCGTCCCAAAAGAAAGCTGAACGCTGCGGGCAAGCACATCGGATGCGAGGCGCACGCGATACCCGCCGTCCACAGGCTGCACTTCCGTCGAGACGCGGGCCAGGGGGAGCTGCACCTCCTTGGTCGGGAGCAGGTAGATGACATTATGCGAGACCACTTTCCCATCGACAGAAAGATCCGCCACGACAACAACCTTCGCAGCGTCCGCTCCGTTTGGAAGTAGTTGGTTCAGGCTTGTCTTCACGTAAATCTTGCTCGATAGCGCCTCGACCTGAACCTGCTCGGTCTGATCGTGAAGGCTTTTCCCGTCGAAAGCCAGGAGCCGCACCCTCAGAGAGGCGTCGACGGGCTGCGTTCGGTCGGAAACGACGTACACGGCAAGGCTGTCGTTTTCCACGTGCGGCGAGACGAACAGCGGGGCGTAGAAACGGCGGGCATAATACTGCAGGGCTTTCCACCGTCCGTACGAGTCGATGCTCGACCAGGACGCCACCGGCCAGCAGTCGTTGAGCTGCCAGAAAAGCGAGCCCATGCAGCGCGGTCGCTCGCGCCGCATGTGCTCGGCGCCGAGCTTCACTCCTTCCGCCTGCAGGACCTGGCTGACATAGAGGAGCGAGGCGAAATCCTTCGGTTCGGGATAATCCCGCAACATATATTCGTGAATGAGCCCATTGCCGATCGGGCTTTTCTGATGCGCGAGCATCACCGGCGTGAAGATGCTGGCGCGGTCCTCGGCATTTGTGTAGGCCTCGACGGTCCGCATCTCGGGGAAGGACTGGAAGCCGTATTCGGAGGTGAAACGGAAGTGCCTGTTTTCGTAGGCGACAAACGGCTCCTTGCCATGCCAGATGCCCCAATCGTGGACGTCTCCCGTTCTGTAAGAAGGAGTGCTTGGCTCGTAATCGGCCGTGGGCGAACTCGGCGTATAGGGCGTCTCCGGTGCGAGCTTCTTCACTGCCTGCCCGATAACACCGCTCGAAATCGCTATGTAGTCTTTCCACAGTTGCAGAACCCCAACCGGATCGGTGGTCACGCGGTCCTTCCAACTAAACGCCACCTCTGTTTCGTTGTTGCCGCACCAGACGACGATGCTCGGGTGATTGCGCAGCCGCTTGATCTGATCCTCAGCCTCCTGCGCCACGTTCAGCTTGAAGGGATAGGTTCCCGGCTGCATCTCGTTTCCGAACATGAAATCCTGCCAGACCATCAGGCCTAGTTCGTCGCAGATGTTGTAGAACTCCTCCGTCTCGTAATAACCCCCGCCCCAGTGGCGCACCATGTTCATGTTCGCAGCCTTGGCGGACTCGAGAATCCACCGGTAGTTCGCCGTAGTCACGCGATTGGCGAAACTGTCAAAGGGGATCACAGCCGCGCCCTTGATGAAGACCGGGATTCCGTTGACGACGAATTCAAACGACCGCCCCCAGGCATCCACTTCCCGACGCAGGACGACGGAGCGCAGTCCGCAACGCGTCGTTTTTTCATCCACCGTTTGCGAACCGATTTTGATCCCGGCTTCGAAAGCATACATCGGCTGTTCGCCGTACCCGGTCGGATACCAAAGCTTCGGCCGACTGATTTCGACAGGGATATCCACGTTGTTCACTCCGGCATGGAGCTCTACTTCGCGCGTCATCCGGACCGGCTTGCCGCCCTGCAGAAAGTCCAGGGTCACTTGCGCGGAAGTATCTCCTGTCGCCGTCACTTCCACCTCGCCCGTGAGATGCGCAACCTTCGCCGTCACATCGCGCTGCCGAATGTGCAAATCCGAGATTCGCGCCACATCCCAGGCCTCGATCCTGGCCGGCCGCCAAATACCGCTCGTGACGAAAGTCGGCCCCCAATCCCAGCCATATTCGTAAGCGGCCTTGCGAACGTAGGTCTTGGCCTTCACGCCTGTTTTCGCGAACCAGGGATCTGCGGAGGCGATTTTTTCCGCCGCCTTGTCGGGCGCGGGGAAAACGATCATGAGTTGGTTGGCGCCGGCTTTAAGCCACGGCTTCGCATCCACTCGCCAGAGGCGAAACATGTTATTCGCGGTCAGCACCAACTGGTCGTTGAGGTACACCTCGCAAAAAGCGTCCAGCCCCTCGAACACCAGCTCGATAGCCCCGCGCCGCAACAAGTCCGGCGTGGCGGAGAACGTGGTACGGTACTCCCATTCCGTTTCGCTGATCCACTGGAGCTTGGCTTCGTTGTCCCGATAAAAAGGATCGGGAATAAGCCCGTGGCGCAACAAATCGAGATGCACATCCCCGGGCACCTGGGCCGGCAGCCACTCCGCGGCAACCGCCCCGGGCTTCGCCCCCCGCTGATGGAATTCCCACCCTTGGTCCAGGGAGACAAGCTGTTTCCCGGGCAATTGCGCTTGAGCAAAAGCCTGGAGCACAATCGCGCATAACAGGATCAAGTAAGACAGGACAGGGTGCTTTGATACTTTCATGAAGATAAGGGGGAAATCGGAAGCTGTTTCGTGATCAGCCGTAAGCGCAGCGCGCCCACAGCCCATGGCACCAGCGTTTCAGTAGCCACTAAGCAACGTTGCTGCACCACGATCAAGCCGCGACTTAAACGATGGTAAATTTGCTCCCTGGATCGCCTCTAAGCCGATCTAGCAGATGCTATCCACCCACCTGTTGAACATCCCGGCGTCACTGGCCTGCTACTGGATGGGCCTTTCCGAACTCGAAATAGCACAGCGCGACGACCGTTGACTCGTGGCCTTCACCGACATCGACAACAAAGACCGGTTGAATCGCAGTCCCGCGCCGTCGGCCTGCATATGGCAAGCGAGACAATTGCCTTAACGTCGTTGCAAAAGCCAGGATGGCTGTAAAGTCTCAGGCCATCCGGTTCCCAATCATTTTGTCGTCATTGCAGACCCGAGCCAAAACATGACCATGGCTCACTATTAATTTTCAATTCTCCACTATGACTGTGCCCCTTCGCATTTTCATCAGCAGCGTGCAGAAGGAGCTGGAGTTGGAACGTGCGACCATCGCGGGGCTCATCACCACCGATCCATTTCTGCTGCAACATTGCGTACCACTGCTTTTCGAAAAGGAGCCTCCTCCTCCCCGTCCGTCCCGGCAGCCCTATCTCGAAGCGCTGCGTGGATGCGCCATCTATGTCCTCATCATCGCCAACGAATATGGTCAGCCTGACGGCGAACTCTCCGCCACCCATCACGAATACAGGCAGGCACAGGAATTGAAGCTCCCGACCATCGTTTTCCTGAAGGGACTCAAGGACGATACTCGCTCGCCGGAGGTCCGAGCCCTGATTGCGGAAACGAAAAAGGACGGCTATACCTACCGACGTTTCCATGACAGGGAGGATCTCAAGCCATTCATGCTCGAGTCTCTTCGCCGCACCCTGGCGGAAACCTACCATCTCAAGGCAACCTCTGCCGAGGTGAGCGAAAGCGAGCAGCTCATCGAAGCTGCCTCGACCTTCGAATCGGCGGTACTGGCGGATGTTTCAGGCAAGTTGCTGGATGAGGAACTTCTCGCGGAATTCAACCGCCAGGCCACAGGCGCCGGACAGAAGAGCGATGCCCGGCCGGTTTGGGAGTCTCTGCACACCCGCGGTCTAGCGGTGCGAGATCCACAGTATGGCATTTACCGAGTGACGGCGGCAACTTGGCTCCTGTTCGGCACGCGACCGGCAGATCATTTCCCCCAGTGTGAGATTCTAGCCGACGCTTATGACGATATCCGTGTCAGTGGTCGGCCCAAAGGGCAGGTAGGAATAAACGCCCCTTTGCCGCATGCGCTGAATCAGGCGCTCAAGTTCATCGACGATCATACCTTCCACCCCCGGCGCGTCGTCGGTCTCAACAACATGCGCTTGGATGAGTATCCCTTATCCGCCCTGCGCGAAGCCTTGGTCAATGCGGTGGCCCACCGAAGCTACGAGGACCGTTCCCGCAAGATTTTCGTGCGGCTCTTCCGCGACCGCATCGAGATCGCCAGTCCGGGCTATCCGCCCAAACCCCTGACCCTGTCCAAGCTTCGTAAGGGCGACTATCGCCCTTGCTCGCGCAATCCGCTCATTGCCCAAACCCTCGCCATGCTGGCGGTGATGGAACAGCGTGGCAGTGGGTTCGCCCGCATGCGCGACGCCATGCTCAACCACGGGTTGGCCGAGCCAAAGATCGAGCTGCAAGACGGATACTTCGTGGTGACGCTGCCTGGGCCGGATGGAAACTACGACCAGCTGAAGGTGTCGGCCGACATAACCGGGCCGATCACCCCGGCCATCGAGGCACAGTTGAACGACAGACAGCGAAAAACCTTGGCGGAAGTGCTCACAACTGGCTCAGTCTCGAGCGGTTGGCTGGTCAAAAATTTAAAGGTCACGTATGATACGGCAAATCGTGACCTGCTAGGGTTAGCCGAGTTGAATATTCTGATCCGTAAAGGCAAGGGCCGCGCCTCAAAGTATGTCTTTGCCGAAGTGGCAAACCGCAGATGAATCTTCCGATAATCTTCCGATAAACGGCTTAAATCTTCCGATACTCAATCGACCGACCATCTGCCATCGTTCTACGCCCGGTGATCGAGTAGCCGACGCGAATCATTGCGCACTAAAGTGAAGGGATCATTTCGTGCCGATGCAAAACCTGCATGCTGCTCATCTGACCATTACTTCAAAGCACTTAGCCCGGATGCATCCTTCCGCGGCAGCCGCAACCAAAGACGCCAGAAGCCAGAGGCCCGCAGACATCTTGCCGCGCCAACTTTCGCTCCCGCAGTTTATCTCGAACGGGACGTCACAACCGGTCGTACACCGCAAACCGATCTGACACTGTGCGCTCGCAACCCGCTGCCAAACGCCACGAGAATCCCGACCCGAAACGTGAACGCTTACGCGAAAAATGCAGATGATTGACCGGTTGCGACTGCAGTTCGATTGCTTAAGCTTCAGGATCCAACTAAGCGTAACCGGGTAAAGCTTACACCAAAGAGGAGACATACCATGGCGAGCAATGATAGCAACTTCTTCAGCCGCCGCGAACTGGTCGGGGCCGCCATGATCGGGGGAGCTTCCCTTTTCTTGGGAAACACAGCCCTCGGCGCCACTGGAACACCGAACAATGGCGGACTACTCGATGTCCGAAAGTTCGGCGCCGCCGGAGACGGCAATGTCGGTCGCTACTCCCCCTCCTACGGCATCGTCTACAAAGGCCTCCGGAACTGTGTGATTCGCGACAATGTCCTGCACGATGGCGCTCTGAAGAAGCTGATGGTGGATCTGGGCGGTCAGGAGGATGGAGTCATCGTCGGCGACAATCCCGGCCAGCTCTTTGCCGTCAGCTGACCTCATTCCTCTGATTCGACCGCAATCTGAATGGTTTTGGAATTCACTAACTTCCTGTTTTTGTGGTTATTGTACTACAGTGTTTTCAAATCCTCGCAGCCTGAGAGAAATTCCAAAACTATCGGCATTGTTGCCTCGCGGGAATTCTCCGATAGCCGATCGCTGACAGCCCCGGTTTGCCCGACTTCCCGAAGGCCCTGCGCTCGCCGAACGGGCGATCTCCGACATCCGACTTCCTTGCTGGCTTCCGGCTTCTGGCATCTGGCCTCTTTGGTTGCGGCTCCGCCGCGCCGTGTTTTTCGTGGCTATCCGGTCTGCGGGATTAAGGATCGTTGTCGATTAGTTTCCCGACAACGCATTCAGCAGCGGCTTTTCCCATGCTCTCTTTTCGGCATTATAGGCCCCGAAAACTGAACAGAAATCCCAATAGCCCCACGCCATCCCATATTTGCCAGCCTGCTCGATAACAAAACGGGTCCAGCGGATGCGGGAATCCATGTCTATTGTATTTAAGGTGCCGAATTCGCCCAAATACAGAATCCGTCCCTGTTGCCTGGCCCAGTTCTGCGCTCGAGCGAAATCTCCGCTGATCGCTTGTTTCTCCTGTTCGGTACCGGTCCATTTCCGGCCCAGCCAGCTCTTGGAGCCATTAATCCAGCTCGCGCCCTGATGGGTGAATTCGGTCGGTTCGAAATAATACAGCCGGACGAGGGCATTCCGTTCCTCCTCAGGCAGCTCC
>JBAZHQ010000012.1:0-6777 GCA_041652235.1 Opitutaceae bacterium
CAACACATAGAAGAGCGGAGCGAAGATGGTCACCAGGAAGGTCGAGGTTATTACGCCGCCTACGACCGCGGTGCCGATAGCTCGCTGGGCACCCGCGCCCGCCCCGCTTGCAATAGCCAACGGCAGGACGCCGAAGCCGAAAGCGAGGGAGGTCATCAGAATCGGGCGCAACCTTAGCTTCGCGCCTTCGAGCGTCGCTTCGATCAGCTCCATGCCGTCATCCACTCGCGCCCTGGCGAACTGGACGATCAGGATGGCGTTCTTGGTGGCGAGACCGAGGGTGGCCAACAGACCGATCTGGAAGTAGATGTCGTTGGGCAATCCCATGAGATCCGAGGCGATGACGCCGCCGATGGCCCCCAAGGGAAGAGTTAGCAGGACTGAAATCGGAATGGGCCAGCTTTCGTACAGGGCCGCCAGGCAGAGGAAGATCACGAAGACGGAAAAGGCATAGAGCGGGCCAGTCTGGCCGGCCGCCTGGCGCTCCTGGTAGGAGAGTCCGGTCCAATCCATGCCGATACCTTGCGGCAGTTTCTTGACGAGCGTTTCCATCTCCTGCATCGCCTCGCCAGAACTCCGCCCCGGCGCAGGCTCGCCCGTGATGTTGATGGACGGAAAGCCGTTGAAGCGTTCGAGTCGGGGTGAGCCGGAAGTCCAATGCCCGGTGGCAAAGGAGGAATAGGGGACCATCCTGCCCAGGCTGTTCCGCACATAGAGCTTCTCAAGATCGTGCGGCAGCATGCGGTAGGGAGCGTCGGCCTGGGCGTAGACCTGCTTGACGCGACCGCCCTGCATGAAGTCGTTGACATACGCGCTGCCGAAGGCGGCCGAAATCGTGCTGTGGATGGAACTGATCGGCACACCGAGGGCGCCGGCCTTATCCCAATCCACATCGATCCGGTACTCAGGCACGTCCTCCTGGCCGTTGGGACGGACCTTTGTCAGGATTTTACTCTGGGCCGCCATGCCGAGGAGTTGATTGCGCACCTGCATCAGCTTGGTGTGACCCAAGCCGCCACGATCCTGCAGTTGCAGGTCGAAGCCCGTGCCTTGGCCGAGCTCGACCACGGCAGGAGGGGCAAACACGAACACCAGTGCGTTGCGAAGCTGGGAGAATTTCATCATGGCCCGTTGGGCGACGGGGCCGACCTTCAGTTCCGGCCGGTCGCGCAGGTCCCAATCCTTGAGCTTGGCGAAAGCCATGCCGTTGTTTTGGCCCGCCCCGGCAAAGCCCATGCCGGAGATCGTAAACACAGCTTCCACCGCATCGGCTTCGTTTTTCAGAAAATGATTCTGCAATTCATTCGTTACCGCCTTGGTTTGATCCAAGGTGGAGTTCGCCGGGAGCATGACCTGCGACATCAACATCCCCTGGTCTTCGTCCGGCAGATACGCAGTGGGCATCCGTTTGAAGAGAAGGCCCAGCGCGCCGACGATCACCAGAAAGATGACGAAGAAGCGGGTTTTCTTGGCGAGGGACAGGCCGACCAGAGCGACATAGTTATCCCTGATTCGGAAAAACATGTGATCGAACCAGGTAAAGAATGGTCGCAGGAACCGGGCTCCGCCCTCCGCCGCCTCATGCCCTTTTTCGACTGGCTTGAGCAGCGAGGCGCACAGCACGGGTGTCAGCACCAAGGCCACGACCACCGAGAGCATCATGGCGGAGACGATGGTGATGGAAAACTGGCGGTAGATGACGCCGGTCGATCCGGCGAAGAACGCCATCGGGCCGAACACCGCCGAAAGCACCAATCCGATGCCGATCAGCGCGGGGGTGATTTGGTCCATGGATTTGCGGGTCGCCTCGAAAGGCGAAAGGCCTTCCTCGCTCATGATGCGCTCCACGTTTTCCACCACGACGATGGCGTCGTCCACGAGCAGGCCGATCGCCAGGACCATGGCGAACATCGTGAGCATGTTGATGGAAAACCCAAAGAGACCCAGAATTGCGAAGGTCCCGAGGAGAACCACCGGCACGGCGATGGTCGGGATCAGGGTCGCCCTCATGTTGCCCATGAACAGGTACATCACGAGAAACACGAGCACGATGGCCTCGACGAGGGTCTTCATCACCTCGCGGATGGCGACTCTCACGAAGGGCGTGGTGTCGTAGGGGTAAACCACCTTCATGCTTGGCGGGAAGAAACCGCTCAACTCCTTCATCTTGGCCCGGACGTTATCCGCGGTATCCAGCGCGTTGGCACCGGCGGCCTGCCGGATGGCGATTCCGGCCGAGGGCATGCCGTTGTAGTAAACGTCGATGCCGTAGTTGTCCGTGCCCAGTTCGGCGCGCCCGATGTCGCTGACCCGCACGACAGAGCCGTCGGGATTGTTGCGCAGCGGGATGGCGGCGAACTCCTCGGGCGTCTTGAGCATGCTTTGGACGATGATGGAGGCGTTCAGGCGTTGGCCCTCGACTGACGGAGCGCCGCCGAACTGGCCGGCGGAGATCTCGACGTTGTAGGCCCTCATCGCCGTGACCACGTCGGAGAACGTCATGCCGTACTTGTTGAGCTTCTCGGGATTGATCCAGACGCGCATGGCGTACTGGCCGCCGAAGATCTGCACCTCGCCGACGCCTGGCACGCGGGCGATGATTTTCTCAAGGCTGGACTTGGCGTAGTCGCGCAGATCGTTCCCGTTCAGGCTGCCGTCTTCTGAGACCAAGCCCAGAATGATCAGGTAATTGCGGGTGCTCTTATTAACCGTGACGCCCTGGCTCTGCACCACCGACGGCAGGCTGGCCATGGCGGACTGGAGCTTGTTCTGCACTTGCGCCCATGCGATATCCGGATCGGTTCCGGGGGCGAAGGTGAGTTCGACGCGGGTCCCACCGGCCGAGTCGCTCGTGGAGGCGAGGTACAGCATCTTGTCGAACCCGGTCATCTTTTGCTCGATGATCTGGGTGACGCTGTTCTCAACCGTCTCGGCGGAAGCGCCCGGATAAGACGCCGTGATAGCGATGGATGGCGGAGCAATGGGCGGGTACTGCGAGATGGGCAGTTGGAAGATGGCCATGCAGCCCGCCGCCATCAGAACGATGGCGATGACCCAGGCGAAAACCGGCCGTTTGAGAAAAAATCGCGATAACATAATATGTCTCCGTTATTTCGAGGCAGGGATCGGCTGGGCGGGGGCCGGTTTCCCGGCTGCAAAAGGCACTTCCTTCACCGGAGAACCCGGACGCGCCTTTTGCAGGCCTTCGACAACCAAGTGGTCGCCAGCCGCAAGGCCGGCGGTGACGAGCCATTGGTTGCCCATCGCCCGGTCGATGGTGAGCTGGCGTAGCTCGGCCTTGCTCTCGGCATTCACGACGAGGGCCGTGGGATTTCCCTTGGTATCGCGGGAGACCGCCTGTTGCGGGATCAGGATAGCCCGGTCGTTGACGCCCTCCATCACCACTGCGCGAACGAACATGCTGGGCAGGAGCACGCCCTGTGGATTCGGGAAGACCGCGCGCAGAGTGACCGAAGCGGTGGACGGATCCACCGAGATATCGCGGAATTGGAGGGTGCCTTCGATGGGATACTTCGTGCCGTCGCTCAGGAAGAGCTGTACTTGGTTCGCGTTGGCGACATCTGCATTGATTTGTTTCTCCGCCAAGCGGCGTTCCAGCCTGAGGAGTTCGTTGGTGGATTGGGGCACGTCCACATAGATGGGATCCAGTTGCTGGATTGTCGCGATGGCCAGCGGCTGGTAGGCCGTCACGATCGCGCCGTCAGTCACCGTGGATCTCCCGATGCGACCGGAAATGGGCGAGACGATCTTGGTGTAGGCCAGATTGATTTGGGCCGTCTCGGCCATCGCCTTCCAGTATTGGACATCGGCTTCGGCTTGCTGGAGGGCAGCGTTAGCGTCGTCGAAGTTCTGCTGGCTGACCGCCTTGTCGGCAACCAGCCCAGCGAAACGCTCGGCGCGAGCGCGAGCCGCCGGGAGGTTGGCTTCCGATCGGCTAAGCGAGGCCTGCGCGCTGTTGAACGCCGCCTGGAACGGGGCGGGGTCGATCTGATAGAGCTCCTGCCCGACAGCGACGTCGGAGCCCTCCGTGAAAAGCCTCTTTTGAATGAGGCCATTCACTTGGGGGCGGATTTCCGCGATGCGATACGCAGCCGTGCGGCCGGGCAAGTCGGTGGTTAGCACTACTTGCTGCGGGGCAACGACGATCGTCGCCACTTCCACCGCGGCGGGCTCCGCCGATCCGGAATTTGAGCGGTTACAGGAAGCCAGAAGGAGCCCGAAAGTGGCAGCCGCCAGCAATAGGCCATTGAGCCAGGTGTTCCTCGTTAAGAATGCGGGTTTCTGTTTGGGCTGTGGATGGATGTTCACGATGAGAGAATGATTCGAGTTATCATGTGCGGAGATAAAGCGGTATGGTGAGTGAGAAACAGGTTTGGAGGTGGGGAAGCAAGCCTAGGTGCATCCCTCGCGGAGTTGGGCGCAAGCGGCGAGCAGTGTCTCTCCTGCTTGCGACTCAACGTGCCGGGCCAGGCGCCCTGCGGTCTCGAGGAAACGCCTCAGCGCGGTTTCAGCGGCGGCGCAGCCTGCCTTCGTAAGGTGGATGTAGATCAGGCGGCGGTCGGTGGTGTCCCGCTGTCGCCGGATGAATTCGCGGGCCTGCAGTCGATCGATCACCTCGGTCATTGCCGAGCGCGCTGCGCCGGTGTGGGCGGCAAGGTCCGCCGGTGTCGATGGCGTCGGATCGAGCGCATAGAGGACGACGAGCACGCCAAGGCCGAGTTCGGTGAGATCGAGATCGGCGAGTTCTCGATGCAATGCGGTGCGGATGGCGGCGGCAGTGCTGAGAAACTCAAGAACGTATCGGCAACCGCGTTCATCGATCCCATCGCGCTGGTGAGCCGCTGCCAGCATGGTGCGAGACACCAGTGTATCGCATAGTATCATGGCCGGCCCTCCGGCAAGTGCGTTGAATTCGGCAATAGCATGCCGAGAGCATAGCGGATAAACGATACGCTTAGAAATACTTCCTGGATGTTACGGTTATGCCTGCCAGGAATAGCCATGCCGGCCTGGAAGTGACGGAGATATCTCAGCTCCATATGCTTAGCCTGATGGTGGAGCAGGGTCGCCCCTTGGCGAGCCGTTATGATGCGCCCCCGCCGGATGGAAGATTGCGGCGATCAAGGGAGTGGGGAACCAGGTTCATGGAATCAGACTGTCATGGGAAATGATCACCGGAAAATATTAGGTCCAAGTGGCACCATCGGAAAACATGAGGGCTTCACGACCAGATTTTTCGTGCCACAAGGGCATCTCATGGAATACTGCAGACGAATAGATCTCACCCCATGGAGTTTCACCAGCTCAAGTCATTCGTCGTCGTCACTGAGGAAGGCAGCCTAACAAGAGCCGCAGAGAAACTGTTTTCCAGTCAGCCGGCCGTGAGCGCTCACATCAAGGCGCTGGAGGAGGAGCTCGGCGTGAGACTCTTCGAGCGGACTCCCCGCGGCATGGTTCCCACTGACGTCGGCGCGCGACTTTTCGAGCAGTGCGGAGAGATCCTTGCAGCGCGACAAAAACTTCTGAGCACGGCCTCCTCGATGAGAAATCAGGCATTGGGCGTGATGAGGATCGGCCTGATCAACGAGCCCGCGTCGCTTCACATAGACCGCATCCTGCAGCGTGTGCTCAAGCAGCATCCCGGGATGCGTTTCGAGTTCGATCACGGACGTTCCTCCGCGATTGCGGACGCCATCGTGGCAAGGGATCTGGACGCGGGTTTCTTCGAGGGAGATTGCGACCGTTCGCTCATCGAGCATCTGAAACTCGGCAGCGTGCGCCTCTGCATCGCGGGCCCCGCCGCTTGGGAAAAGGATTTCAGCTCGCTGGATTTTCACGTGCTCGAGACAAAGCCCTGGTCCTACACCTCGCCCCGCTGCGGCTATCATCGCGTGGCTTTGGAGCTCGCGCAGACCCATGGGCTGGATCTGGACAATCGTTTTCTGAGCGACGAAGAATCGACGGCGCTGCATTTCGCCCGCAAAGGCCTGGCGCTCACGCTCACTCGCGAGGAACATGCGAAACCCCTCGTCGCCTCCGGCGAACTCTTCATCTGGCCCGGTTTCAGCTACGACAATCCGCTGTATTTCGGCTATCTGAAGGAGCGAGCCGGCGAGCCCGGCATCAAGGTGCTCGAGGCAGCCGTGAATGCGGAAAGAAGCCAGGAACTGGCGATTTCCGCCTGAGCGCCTTCCCCATGAATGCAGGCTAAAAGGACTTCGTGGAAGAGCAGGAGGCTATTAGCCTGCATTCATCCTACCGCGGCAGCCGCAGCCAAAGAGACCTGTTTAGCGAAAGATTCCCTGCCTTTGGATTCCTTTCTTCTTCTCCGTTTCTCCGCAGTAAAAATGGGTTGGGGTTCCGATCATCCCATCCAAAGACATTTCACTGCGGAGACTCGGAGAACTCAGGGCAAACCGCTTAATGCACCTGATTCGCCATTAAAAAGACAGGCCCTCCTCCGTGCCACACTGTCTCAACCTCACGCATTTTGGAGACGATTCTCTTATGCCACGAGTCCGGTGAATCTAGGCAGGGTCGGCACTGAAATCAGTGCCGTTTCATTCGGTGTCCCGTCTGCGGGACACCCATTCTAGATTCTCGCCTGCTCTGAGCCTGTCGAATGGGCTCCTAGATTCTATCTCCTTCGGTTGCGGCTCCGCCGCCCCGTGGCTTCAGCGCTCACTTCGATCACGCCGCGCAGGAAAAAAAGCAACCAACACGAAGGAGAACAAGAGATTAGGATAGCACAGGGTC
>JBAZHQ010000012.1:6787-23693 GCA_041652235.1 Opitutaceae bacterium
ACTGCGAAGAAGCGAAGAACCCAAGAACAAGCCGGAATGATTGAGAGAGGTGGTCACAATTTCTCCTTCGATTCTTTGATTCTTTGCATTTCAACTTGTCTCGTCGGGCTGGGGCGAGGCCCCGTTAAGTATAAAATAAGAGGAGTGCGGTGCCCATATTAAAGGCAGCCGGATATATGGAGCTTAGACGTGTTCCATATTAAAGGCAGACTGATGTATGGAGATTAAACTGGGTCCATATTAAAGGAAGTATGATATATGGCAGCTTGGTTTGGCTAATTGCCAAGAATGCAAAGACTGTTTTTGGAGGCTCATACATAGGTCATACCCTCCAGGCATAACGGGCGGCAGATCGAAGCATTTCCCGGGCAGCGCCGGGACGGGTATTATCGGGGATGGAGGATGGTAAGCTCCCGTAACTCCCATGTCCACTTCAGCCGTGGCCCTCGGTGTGATCGTCCTTCTGATCGTCATTGGCTCCCTCGATATCGCTGATGATAGCGGGACAAAAAGAGGTTGAAGGAGGGAGCGTTCCAAGTGTCGTGCTTGGACGGGACGACAGATCGGAAGCCTCCGCAAATTGAGTGTCCCTTATGTTGAGGTAGCCCTCAAACGGACTAGATAGTTGGGGCTCCTTCTGCGTTTGGGTGGCTGTGTCAGCACGCAGCTGAGTGGGCTTTAAATACTAAATTCTGATTGTTGGCATTGCGGTCAACCAGACGGCAAGCTTTTGCTACTTGGCCGCATGAACATGACAAGAGCACAACTCATCCTCGCGGGTCTCCTGATCATCGTGGGAATGGGTGCGTTATATCAGCATAGGCAGACCATGCTTTTGAGGGATGAACTCGTGCGTCTGCAGGCTGATCGCTGGGAGATGGATCAAATGCGTCTCGGAAACGGGAGGCTCTCCATGATCGCCGAGGAGACGGCCGCTCTGCGTCGCGATAATGCTAGGCTTCCTCAATTGCGCAGCGAAGTCCTCGACCTGCGGCGCCGTTTTGCGCTCAGCACCTCGAAGAACGTCGTGAAACCAGCTTCCGCGCCGGGCGGCAGGACGACAGGAGGCTTGGGCAACTCCCAACTCGACGAGAGACCGCGGGTCCTCCAGCAAGCAGTGCCCATTTATCCTCTCGGCATGCGCATGGACGAGGCTCCGGGCGATGTGACGGTGGCCTTCATCGTGGACGAGAGCGGAAGCGTAAGCGATGCCACGGTCGAGAAGTCCACCGACGAGGACTTCAATGGCGCCGCGATCGAGGCGGTAAATAGGTGGAAGTTCGAGCCAGGCAAAAAGGGCGGAAAGCCGGTGCGGACACGAATGAGGGTGCCGGTGTTCTTCCGGATTAGCAGCGACAAGACTGGCGGCCCGTAACCGAGGAACCGAAAGATGGATTTTCCCAAGACATTGGCATTCGGAGCCCTCGGTTTGGCTATCGCGGTTTTCTTTCACCTGCAGCACCAGGGGCAGGCGAAACTGCGCGACGAGGTGGAGACGCTGAGACGGAGCAACGATGGAGTGGCGGCGCTGCGCAGCGAAGGTGAACGACTGGTCACACAGGGTATCTCCCCCGAGGAATTGATCGTGCTGCGGAATGCGAACGAGGAACTCAAACGCCTGGACGCTGAACTCGCTGCGCTCAAGAAGCTACCCTCACCTGGTAGCGTGCGACCGACCCCGAAACCGCTCGCGCCCGGCATGACTCCGCTCCTGGAGCTGAAGAACGTCGGCGCAGCCACGCCAGCCGAGGCGCTGCAGACCTTCTTCTGGACCGTCGCTGAAGCCGATCCGGCCGC
Organism: Opitutaceae bacterium; assembly: GCA_041652235.1. Lineage (GTDB taxonomy): Bacteria > Verrucomicrobiota > Verrucomicrobiia > Opitutales > Opitutaceae > MWDT01. The sequence continues at coordinate 8,585 of JBAZHQ010000012.1, forward strand.
CATGGCTAGGCTCCTGGATTACGTTGGGGACGCTCGTTTGCGTGCGGAGGAGCTCTTCGCCTCGCTTGATCCAGAAACCCGACGGCATCTCGGTTCACCCGAGGAGATTTTCGCTCTCTACCTGCAGGCACTGTACAGCAGAGTATCAGGGGTTCAACTACTGAGACAGGACTTTCCCGCTTCGGGATATGCCGCTTGGAGTTTCCGCCTGCAGACGATGAGCGGTAAGCAGAGCGAACAAGGTTTCGGCCTGCGCAACGAAGGCGGTTCCTGGCGCGTTCTAGTGACGCCGCAGATGGTCGAGATGACGCGGGCATACCTCGGAACGAAGGAACTGCGCGGTCAATGAGCATGTCCCCGTGCATGCGCCCTTGGCTTACTCAGGCTAAAGATCGCGCGGCAACGCGGGATAATCCGTGTACCCCTTGGCGCCCGGGGTCATGAAGGTTGCGGGATCGGGCGTGTTTAGAGGCGCGTTGAGAAGGAAGCGCATTGGCAGATCCGGATTTGCGATGAAGAGCTGCCCGTACGACACAGCATCCGCTTCGCCGTTCGCGAGCAACTGCGCGCCGGTCTCGCGATTGAGTTCCTGATTGAGGATAAGGGCGCCGCCAAATTCCTTCCTTATCATCGGGGAGAGACGATCCGGGCCGGGGGATTCCCGTGCGAAGATGAAGGCGATGCCGCGCTTGCCGGCCTCGCGGGCCACATAACGGAAACTCGCTTCGCGATCGGAGTCCGTGATCGAGTGCGAATCGCAGCGGGGAGAAAGATGAAGACCTGTGCGGTCGGCACCCCAGACGGAAATCGCGGCATCGAGAGCCTCCAGCATGAATCTGGCCCGCTTCTCCACCGGGCCGCCGTATGCATCCGTGCGGCGATTGGTCCCATCGTGAAGGAACTGGTCGGGCAGGTATCCGTTCGCGCCATGCAGTTCCACGCCGTCAAAGCCTGCCGCAAGCGCGTTCTCCGCGCCTTTCCGATAGGCCTCGATGATGCCGGGTATCTCAACCTGTTCGAGAGCGCGCGGCGTGACGTAGGGCTTCATGGGCCGGATCAGGCTCACATGGCCCTCGGGCGCGATCGCGCTCGGAGCGACCGGCAGGGCGCCCCCGAGGTAGATGGGATCCGATATGCGGCCCACGTGCCAGAGTTGGAGCAGGATGAGCCCGCCTGCCGCGTGCACCGCTTTTGTGACCTTCGACCAGCCCTCCACCTGTTCGGGCGACCAGATACCTGGCGTATCCGGATATCCAACACCCATGGGGGTTATCGAGGTTGCTTCCGTGAGGATCAATCCTGCGCCGGCTCGCTGCCGATAATACTCGACCATCAGGTCGGTGGGCACGCGTCCGTCACCGGCGCGGCAGCGGGTGAGGGGCGCCATGACGAGGCGATTCTTGAGATTCCAGGCGCCGATATGAAGAGGATCATACAAAGTAGGCATGGCGGAAGCATACCGTCACTCTCCCATGAGTGCAAATTTCGGTGTTCGTGGCATCGCTACGGAACATCCCAGCTCGGCGGACTCAGCTATTACGAGGGAGCCGGTCATGCCTTTCGAGCATGGCTGATGCTGAATCGAAGCATTTCCCAGATAGTGTCGGGACGGGTATTATCGGGATAGGCAATCGGAAAGCTCCTGTAACTCCCATGTCCACTTCAGCCATTGCCATCAGCGTGATCGCCCTTCTGATCGTTGTTGTCGCCCTCGATACTGCGGACGATGGCGGGAGCAAGAGCGATTGAAGAAAGGGGCCTTCGGCCCATCCTTTAGACCGTCTGCCGGAGTGCGTTTCCAGGCGGGCTTCAAGAGTTCAGGCAGGCACCTCTTCTGGAAAGACAGGAGAGGAGGTCTCAAAAGGCATCGGGGAGTATTCCAGCACCCGAGCGTTTTCTGAAGGCGGCCGGGCTTTCGCCGAAGCGGCGCTTGAAGGTGGAGCTGAAATGAGGGGCATCGCCAAAGCCCGTGCATTGGGCGATGGTTTCGATCTTCAGGCTGGTGTCGAGCAGCAGTTCTTTTGCCCGGTCCATGCGGAGGTTGAGGAAGGCGCTGTAGGGGGAGCAGGAGATCACCGCATCGAAACGGCGTTCCAACTGGCGGCGGGAACCGCCCAGATGCCGGGCCAGCTCTCCGACTTCCATGGGCTGCTCCAGATGTGCGCGCATCCAGTCGCAGGCCCTGCGGATCATGGGGTCCGCCACGGCAAAGCTATTCGTCGATTGCCGTTCCATTATCAGGAGCGGGGGTACGAGCAGTTCCTCCGGGCGGGGCTTTTCGTTTCTCAGGCTGCCAAGAAGGCGGAGAGTTCCCTGACATCCGATTTCGAAACCGTTTAGCCGGACGCTGGACAGCGCAGGACGGTGTGGGACGATTGGGCGGATATCGTCGTTGACCCCGAGGATGCTGAGGTCCCTGGGGACTGCGAAGCCGAGCCGCTGGCAACTGTTGAGGATCAGGTCGTACATGCCGTCCTGCCAGACAAGGATGGCCGAGGGTTTCGGCGTGTCGCGCAGTTGTTTCTCGATGCGCTCGATGCATCGCGGATTTCCCGCGATTTCCACCACCGAACCTTCACATACGAAGCAAGTGCGACCGGCCTTGGCCAGGGCTTCCTGAAAGCCGGCAAGCCGTTCGCGGCCTCCTCGGTGGGCATCCCTGCTGAAAAATCCGAAATGCTGGAAGCCGCGCTGCAAAAAGAAGCGGGCGGCGAGCCGGCCTACTTCCTTGTTGTCGCTGCGGACTACAGGCAGGTGCTTATCGGGCAAGCCGCTGCCCAGGTGATAAAGGGGGATGCCGGAGCCCTTCAGGTCATCCAGAATTTCGGCGGAGAAGAGCTGGGCGAGGATGCCATCCACACCGAGGCCTTGCAGATAGGCGCGGGACATGCGGAGGTGATTTTCCAGAACAGCCACCTCTATGTCCTCTTGTTGGGCGACCGTGCAGATGCCCTTGAGCATGTCGCGGCTGAGCCGGGAGGAGTTGAACAGGCATGCGGCCAGCCGTCTCGGTCGTTTTTTCATGGGAATGTCGCAAAACTGCAAATTATAGGCGGCATTATCAATGGTCAAAAGGATGCTCTCTGCCTATATTGAATCCTGCTCACGCGCCATGGATCTTCACGGTCCGTGGTCGCGTGAACGATGACTCATTTCTTCCTCCATGAATACCTCGGCCTTCCGTCTTCTGATACCCGCAATCCTGGCCGCCAGCCTCCTCTGTCCCGCAGCGGAAGTCCCCGATTGGGAAAATCCCGAAGTGGTGGGAATCAACAAGCTGGAACCGCGGGCGAGTTTCATTCCCCATGACAGCCTTGACGGGGCCTTGAAGGGTGATCCCGCAGCTTCCTCCCAATACCTGTTGCTCAACGGCACCTGGAAATTCAACTGCGTCAAGAGGCCTGAGGACCGCCCCGTCGATTTCTACAAGCCGGACTACGATGTGAGCCGCTGGGCGGAGATCCCGGTCCCCGGGAGCTGGCAGATGCACGGCTTCGACTTCCCGATCTTCACGAACGCAGAATATCCATTCCCGATCGACACGCCGCGCATCACCCATGCATTCAATCCCGTGGGGTCGTATCGCACGAGCTTTGAGCTGCCGTCGGGGTGGACGGAGCGGGAGGTGATCCTTCATTTCGGCGGAGCGGGCGCGGCTTTCTACGTCTGGGTGAACGGGGAGAAAGTCGGTTATTCCGAGGACGGCAAGCTGCCCGCCGAGTTCGACATCACCCGCCATGTCAAGGCGGGCCGCAATATCCTCGCCGTGGAGGTGTACCGCTGGTGCGACGGCAGCTATCTCGAGGATCAGGACTTCTGGCGTCTGAGCGGAATCGAGCGCGACGTATTCCTCCTGGGTGTGCCCAAGGTCTCGATACAGGATTACTTCGCACGGGCCGGACTGGACGATCATTACGTGGACGGCCTGCTGGATCTGTCGGTCAAGATCGCCAACCACGCATCTTCCGCCAGGAGCTTGTCCCTCGCGGTGGACCTGCTCGACGAGTCCGGCGCGCCTGTGCTTTCGCGCCGTCTTGCCGCGGATCTTGGCGCCGGGGAAACCCGGGAGCTGTCCGTGAAGGACGACATCCCAAAGGTGCGCGCTTGGTCGGCGGAGCAGCCCAATCTCTACAAGCTCGCGCTTCAGTTGGAAGACGGCGGCCGTATCGTTCAGGCCGTGGTCCGCCCCCTTGGCTTCCGCCGCTTCGAATCGAAGGACGGCGTGATGCTCATCAATGGAAAGCACATTTATTTTAAGGGCGTGAACCGGCACGAGCATGACGATCGCCTCGGGCATTACGTTCCGAAGGAATCCATGCTGAAGGACGTCCTCGTGATGAAGCAGCACAACGTCAACGCGGTCCGCACCTCCCATTATCCTAACGATCCTTATTGGTACGACCTGTGCGACGAGCACGGCATTTATGTGATGGACGAGGCCAACATCGAGGGGCACGGGCATGGTTTCACGCCCGAGACCTCGCTGGGCGCCTGGCCGATGTACCGGAAGACCATTATGACGCGAGTGGAAGGCATGGTGCGGCGCGACAAAAACCATCCCTCGGTGCTCTTCTGGTCGCTCGGCAATGAGACCGGCCCCGGGCAGAATTTCGTGGACGCCTACCGTTGGTGCAAGGACTTCGATCCCAGCCGCCTCGTTCATTTCGAGTCGGGCTGCTTGAATCGCGAGAGGCGCACGAGCGACGTTGTCTCCACGATGTATTGGCGCATCGATGAGATGAAGGACAAGTACCTGGGGAAATGGCCCGACCGGCCCTTTGTCTGGTGCGAGTATGCGCATTCCGCAGGCAACAGCACCGGAAATTTTCAGGAGTATTGGGATTTCGTGTACGCCAACCGCCAACTGCACGGCGGCTTCATTTGGGACTGGGTTGACCAGGGCCTGAAGCTGAAGGCGGCGGATGGCCGCGAATATTGGGGCTATGGCGGGGATTTCGAGCCTGCAGGCGTCCACAACGACGGCATTGGCTGCATCGACGGCCTTGTGTTTCCCGATCGCCGGCCCCATCCGGGACTGGAGGAGGTGAAGCATGTTTATGCCGATATTATCTTTGAGCCGGTCGATGCGGCGGCGGGGCTTGTGCGCGTGAGGAATCGCCATTTGTTCACCGAACTCGACGCTTACGCGCTGAGCTGGGAATTGATGGAGGACGGACGCCGTGTGGCGGGCGGAGATATCGCGACTCCTTCGGCGCCGCCGGAAAGCGCCGTCGATATCGCGATCGATGCCGTGAAGGCGTTCCCCTTCGATCATGCCAGGGAGTACTATTTGAATCTGAAGGCCTGCCTGGCGAAAGGGACCAAGCTATTGCCGCAGGGGCATGTCGTTGCGCGCGGACAAATGCTGGTGCGCAAAGCCGAGACTCCAGCCGTGCGACCATCGTTCCCCGCGCCGATCGTAACTCAGGACGAGAAGCAACTCACCGTGAAGGCGGGAGATGCCGTGATCCGTTTCGATAAGGCCAACGGCGCCTTGTGTTCTTACGTCGTGGGCGGACGCGAACTCATTCAAACCGGGCTGGCGCTGAGCTTCTGGCGTGCGCCGACCGAAAACGACGGCGGCAACTACTTGGCGAAGATCAGCCGCGTCTGGCAGGAGGCTGGCCAGCAGGTTCAGAGGTGGAAGACCGTTTTGGGCCAAAGCACGCTTGCGGACGGCCGTGTGCGGCTTGCCTTTGATTTTTACCTCACCGAGGTGGCCTGCAATTACGCGCTTTCCTATACCGTTGGCGGCGATGGTTCGGTCGAGGTGGAGGGGCGGCTTTCGAAGGTGAACAAGGGCCTGCCCGAGCTGCCGCGCTTCGGCGTCCATATCACCTTGGGCGGCCAGTATGACCATGCCCGATGGTACGGACGCGGACCGCATGAAAACTACCGCGACCGCCTGTTGTCCGCTTTTGTTGGGCTCTATGAGTCGTCCGTCTGGGACATGCGCACGCCGTACATCCGTCCGCAGGAGAATGGCAACCGCTGCGATATTCGCTGGATCGAATTTACGGACAAGCAGGGCTTTGGCCTTCGCGTCGAGGGGATGCCGACCGTAGATATAACCGCCCACTGTCATCCCTTGGAGGACCTTGGCGAGCCCGGGGTCGGAGCGCCGAAGCATTCCGTGGATATTGTGAAAAAGGACATGGTGCGCGTGTATATCGACACTGCGCAGCGCGGCCTTGGAGGGGATGATTCCTGGGGGGCCTTGCCCCACGAGGCCTACCGCCTCTATCCGGCGGAGCACCGGGTGGCGTTCTCCCTTCGCCCCGTGCGGCGGTGAAGAATCAGGCTAATCGCTCCGGGGTTCAGGCTGCGGCTTGGTGGCGGCTGCCGCGATAGGATGAGCACACCCTAGAATCCTTGATTACCGATAGTTTTGACTACGGAAATCAGGGAAAGTTTGGCGGCGTTGGATTTCAGCAATCATCTCGAAGCCGACTTACCCTTCAAAGCTCGGACTTCGATCCATTCTCGCGCGAAGACGCCAAGGCGCGAAGGACGGACTTACGATCCTTTTTAACACGGAGTGTCACGGAGGACACAGAGTTACAATCCACGATCCCGAGAGGGCGTCAGAGCTGTGGACTTCGTCCCCATCTCTGCCGCACTTAGTGGAGGCGAGCCGACGGATCGGAAGTCGGCGATCGGCTGTTGGCTATCAGCCTCAAACCTTACCTTACGCTCTTACCCTCGCTTACTCTCTTACGCTCTTAATTCCCCCTCCCAGCGAAGCCCGCTCTGCTGGCCAGCAGAGCAGTTTTCCTCTGCGACCTTCTTTCACCTTTCAGCAGCCTCTGCGTTAAACTGCCTTTCTCCGTGCTCTTTGTGCCCTCCATGTTGAAAAATGCATTCCCTTTGCGCCTTTGCGTCTTCGTGCGAGAACCATGATCGGGGTATTTCTCCGCATGAGAAACTCCCTCTGTTTTTCCCCTTCCTACACCTTGTCGGGCTGGGGCGAAGTCCCGTCAGAAATTGAGTTGGGATGCGTAGCCGGCGCGCTCGGAGGCCTTGGAAAGCTCGGTCCATGACTGGATGGTCCAGGCGCCCAGATTTCCGGCGGAACCCAGGGCTTCGTCGTAATGGAATTCGGCTCCGCCATTCAGGGTGATTGTCTTGCCGATCATCGATCCGAATACGGCGCCGCCGCTGCCTCCGCCATTCAGGCTCAAGGTCGCGTTCGGGGCGTAAACCACGGCGGAAAGAACGCCATTACCGCTCACCGAGATGGACTGGCTGCCTCCCGAGGCGGTCGTCAGAGTGCTCCAGATGGCGCATTTTACCGGCGCATTCTCATTGGTGACGCCATTGCCGCCGATCGACACAGTGCCGGCGGTGTAGATCTGAAGATCGCCTTGGGCGCCGAGACTGATGCTAGCCTGGCCGGTCACACTGATGCCGTTCAGGGCATTGGCGTTTATGAGCACGACCTTGTCGTCGATATGGAGAACCTTCGAGGCGTTGCCCGAAAGCGATATCCCGGAGATGTTATAGTAATAATAACCGTCCGAGTTGGGCAGGTCTCCGGATCGGGGAAGCGTCGTCACGCCCAGGGCTCCGACCGTGTAGCTGACGGCGGGGGTGGGGGCGCTTATATCGGGAAAGGTGGCGGTGAAGTTTGTTTGCACGGCGCTGGCCACGATGTCGGTGCTTCCGTAGGGACCGACGATGGCATGGTTGCCGGAAATGGCGGTGGCATCGCTGGCCGCGATGGCGGCGACGCCCCAGACTTGGCCGTTGCCGACGCTCATTGCGCCGTTGCTGGCATTCAGGACGCCGACGCTTCCATGATCGTATTTATTGGTGCCGCCGCCGGTGAGGGCTGCGTTGTATGCCCCCAGGTCCGAGTTATAGCTGTCCACGGTGACGCCGTTGCCGTTGAAGGTGACCGATTCGCGCCCCACAAGCCCCCGGGTAAAGGCGCCTTGTCTCCTCGCGGTCACTTTTACCCAGCGCTCCATGGGGGGGCCTCCTCCGGGGGGAGTTACAGTCGCCTTGGCCACGATGGTCGGAGTGGTGCCGCTTGTGGGGTTGGCCTCCTCGACCCAGACATTCACGTGCGCAGTCGAGTTCTGGCCGAGGTCCATGTCGAAAGTGGTTCGCCGTCCATTGGGTGACACGGTGCTCCAGCCATCCCAGGCAGAGGTGCCGCCGGTATTGACCGACCACAATGCCTGTTCGATGCCGCCATCCGCGGTGGAGAGAAGAGACTGGTAGAAGAACGATCGCTGGGCCGTGTCCATGGATGAGACGGTAAGTTTCAAGTAGCCGCCCAGGAAGAGTGCTATGATGATGGCGAAAACGAGGGCCAGCAGGAGAACGGAGCCTCGTTGGGAAGATAGGCGATGGCTCTGGGTTTTCATGGGAAGTCCTGATTTATCCTTACCGGTTTCTGAGGATAAAAAGGGCGGAGATGGTGCTTTCCGTGTTTGTGGAGGAGCCCTGCACGGTGCTGCTAAGCGTGAGAGTCACGCGGAGTTTCTTGGTATTGGCATCGCTTGCGGATTCTGTGCCCAAAGCGGTGATACGGGAGATGTCGAGGGCGCTTACATTCCGGGCCAGGATGAGCTTGGGATTCGAATCGGAGGGATTTCCCGGCATCCTGTAAAAGCAGTTGCTGGTGCTGCCCGTCGCCGAGTTGTCAAAGGCATAGGTGACGCATCCTCCGTAGGCGGCGTAGTCGGGCGATGCATTGGAAAGCGTGATGGAGGTGGCCGTGGTGGACAAGGCCGTGGCGGTGCGGACGTCTGCCGAGAGCAGGTCGAGAGCGCCGCGCATCTGCGCGTCCATGGACTGGTAGTTGCCGACGGCCAGGGTGCTGCGAACGATGAAGAGATAACTGCTGAGCACGGCAACGGTCACGATTCCGGAAATCGTGACGGCGATCATCAGCTCGACCAGGGACATGCCTTGGCGGTTGAAGCACGCGCGCCCTGGAGAGGCGCTCGGCGTGACGTGGAAGGCTGAGGGGTTCATGATTTGACCGGGCCGGAACTGAAGTTACACGGACACGTAGCTGTAGAGTCCCGAGCCGTAGTAATAGGAGCTGACGGTGCGCGAACGGCTTTTCCCGTCGATGCCCTGCCATGAGACGGTGTAGGTGATGAGCATGAGGGAGCTTTTGCCGGTCACGGCTGAGACGGTCCGCGTGCAGGAGAACTGGTGTCCGGCGACAAAGGGGGTCGCGCTTACGGTCTGATCCAGGGCGATCTGCGAGGAACCGGTCCAGGTCTGGATGGTGGTCCAGGGAGTGCATCGCATGTCCTCAACCTGGTCCTGCAGGATCTGGGACGCGTAGGTGAGCGAACGCGAGGTATCCATAATCTGCATGCACTGGGAGACGGCGGTGATGGACGCGGAGACGCCGAGCGCCATCACCACGGAGGCGAAAACGGCTTCCAGGAGGGTGAACCCGCCGTTGCTCTTGTGCTTGATTGTGCGCGCTTTCATGCCTGCAAGCATAGCGCCGCGCAGCCCCTCGCGTTAGAGGTGTTCGGGGGGTCTTATGGACGTAGCGGATGCCATCCGAACGGAGATCGGCTAGGCCCGAACAGGCCTACTCGCACTCAGTGCTCTTACACTGGCGTTTGGCGCACTCCGTTTGGACTCATATGCCGCAGGCGCCCTTCGGCCTGCCATTCGGCGAGGCTGGCGCACCTTTTATTCGTCCTGAGCCTGCATAAATACCGAGACGGCCTGGGATCGGCGTTTAACACCGAGTTTTTCAAACACGTTGCTGAGGTAATTCTTCACCGTGTTGTCGCTTAGGCCGAGTTCTTCACCGATCTCCTTGTTGGTCTTGCCCTCTGCGACCAGGGCGAGCACGCGGTGCTCCTGAGGAGAGAGCGCCCCGAGATTTCCCGTGCTCTGGCCGGTCGTATTGCTGCGCACCATGCGCATGACGCGGGCCGTGGACTCGGGGTCCAGGATGGATCTGCCCAGAGAGGCATCGATAAGCGCCTGAGCCAGGCCGGCGGGATTGATCTCCTTCATCAGGTATCCACGCGCTCCCGAGGCTATGGCGTCATACACATAGGAATCGTTGGAGAAGGAAGTCAGAATGATGACCTTCATCGACGGATCATGACTGACGATCTCGTGGCAGGCTTCGATGCCTGACTTGCCGGGGAGGCGTATATCCATCAGCACCACGTCGGGTTTGAGCTTCGCGCAGAGCTCGATGGCGTCCGCTGCGTTGGAGGCCTCGGCCACAATCACGAATTTCGCCTGGTTTGAAGCCGCGAGTACGCCACGGATGCCGAAGCGAACCACCTCGCTGTCGTCGACAAGCATTACCCGGATCTCCTGTTGGGGCTGTGATGGGGGATGTATCATCACGATTCTTCCGGCAGCGGGAACTCAAGTTGTACCCTGGCCCCGGCACCTACGATGGAACTTATGTTGAAAGTGCCTCCGAGTTCGCCGGCTCTCTTTGAGAGATTTTCAAGGCCATTACCCAGGGAAGGAGGGGTGCCGGAGGGGAACCCGGTACCGGTATCTTCTATGACGAGGCGGGCGGAGCGCCCTGTCAGGATTAGAGAAATGGTGATGGCGTTGGCCTTGCCATGCCTCAACGAATTGCTGACGGCCTCACGAATGCTTTGGAGGACGTGCACGCGATGGGAAAGAGGAAGGGCCGCCGCCGTGTCCTCGTCCACGTCCAGATTGGCTATAAAGGGTGCAAGCACCTGCATCTGATCGATGATTCTTTGGACGGCCTGGGTGAAAGAAGCATGTTTCAGGGACTCGGGTTCCATGTCGGTGATGAAACCGCGCAAGTCCCTGATGACCTCATTGAGCAAGACTCTGGTTTGATCCAGGCGCACCAGCGCATCTTGCTGTTTCTCCTCTAGCATGGAGCGGATCCCTCCCAAGCCCATGCCGGCGGCGTAGAGGGTCTGTATGACCCCGTCGTGAAGATCGCGGCTAAGTCGTGCGCGTGAGTCCAGGGCGACGCGTAGCTCATCCTCCGCCAAGGTCCGTTGCATGACCTCGTTCTCGAGCTCTTTCTGATGCATGGCTGCATCGGCGACCACGCGGGACATCTCACCGAATTCATCTTTTCTGCCGATGAGTTTGTCCAAATGGGAAGGGTCGCCGCTTGAAAGCGTTTTCTCGATCGAACTAAGGGGGTTGAGTATCCATCTTCTGACGGCGGAGAAGAACGCCAGGGACATGATGAGGCAGCACGCTGCGAAAAGAGCCGCCTGCAAGTTGTCAAAGAGCGTCATTTCTTCGATAGCGATGGAATGATGGTTCGCCCTGAGGAAAGCGCTCGGCGCGCCGTTGAGATCCATGAGGGGCACGGATACGGTGATGACGGCATCCTTGTTTTCGGCAGGGGCGGCTTTTTCGCCCAAAGCCACCTGGCTTTCGGAGACGGCGCTTAGCGATGCAATGCGGGACTGGTCCCAAAGACATGCGACAATGAACCAGCCAAGAGGAGTGCCTTTGCGATCCGTAGCCGCGGAAGGATGGATCGGCGCGACGCGAAGTTCCAGGAGCCCCTGTGGTGTTTTCGCATAGCAGTGGACGAAGAACTCGCCTTGAGCCTTGGCCAGCAGTTCCCGGATGTTGAAAGGCGGCTCGCTGGTGGATGCATCCAGGCGATTAACTCCGTAAACCAGTTTGCCATCGGGTCCATAAACCCAGGCCGCAGACGCCGAAAAATCGGCAAGACTTAAGTCGATGTTGATCTTCGACCACTCAGGGGAGGGATTTTTGACGAAGGAAACCATGTCGTCCCACCATGAATAGTCCCGGGCGAATTGCTGCAGGGGGGTTCCGGAGAGCTCTATCCAATGTTCGAGGATGGAAGTTTGCTCGGTGCGGGTGCGTTCGACCGCATTCCGCAGCTCCAGTTTCTCAAATTTCCAGAGGGCAATGAGGAAGACCAGAAACAGCGCGAAGGTTGCCGCAAAAAGCGCCAGAATGCGGGATTTTACGCTCATGCGGTGCATCATAGAATCCGAGTGCTGCATGGCGACAAGATTGAACGGCTACGGAATAGAGCGGGCATTACTAAGCGATGAATCCCCGGCCAACGCCGGGGTTGCGCTGGTGTCTGGCGTTCCTAGCGTGTTGAGACGTTGTCGTTCGTCGTGAAACCGTTCGATCTCTCAAAGCCCGCGTTCCCAGATGCGGAGCCTGCGCAGGGGCGGGGTGTTTTCCGCGTGCGCGGCCTGACGAAGCACTATGGGGGGGGGGAGGCGATGGTGCGGGCGCTGGCGGGAGTCGACCTTGATCTGTGCGCTGGCGAACTGATCGTGCTTCTGGGGCCTTCGGGCTCGGGCAAGACAACCCTGCTCAACCAATTGGGCGGGCTGGATATCCCGACGGGCGGGGAGCTGTGGTACAAGGACCGCGATCTGACCCATTGGAGCGAGGAGGAACTGACCTGGTACCGCCGCGAGTCTATCGGCTTCATCTTTCAATTCTACAACCTGATTCCGAGCCTGACGGCGCGGGAGAACGTGGAGCTTATCACCGAGATCGCGAGTGATCCCATGGAACCCGAGAAAGCCCTGGAATTAGTGGGGCTTGGCGGACGCCTGGATCATTTCCCGGCGCAGTTGTCGGGCGGCGAACAGCAGCGCGTGGCGATCGCACGGGCCATCGCGAAGCGACCCGAAGTCCTGCTCTGCGACGAGCCGACCGGCGCCCTGGACCTGCACACCGGAATCGTTGTTCTCGAGGCAATCGAGCGGGCGAACCGGGAACTGGGCACGCTCACCGTGATCATCACCCACAACGCCGTGATAGCAGGGATGGCTGACAGGGTCATTCACCTCTCTGACGGCCGGATCATGGCGGAAGAGCGCAACGCGAAGCGGGCGAGCCCCGCTTCGCTGACCTGGTAGAGCGCCATGCTCTCGCAACTCGACCGGAAACTGATGCGCGATCTGCGCCGCCTGAAGGGGCAGGTTCTCGCGGTGTCCCTGGTGATGGCCTGCGGTCTGGCCATGCTGATCATGGCCCGGAGTCTTATCTATTCTCTGGAGACGACGCGCGCCGAATACTACCGAAGCCACCGCTTCGCCGATATTTTCGGGTCTTTGAAGCGCGCGCCAAACGCGCTCGCCGACCGCATCGCCGCATTGCCCGGCGTGTCCGCGGTGCAGACGGATCTGGCGGTGCCGGTGACACTGGACCTGCCCGGCCTGAACGAACCCGCGAGCGGGCTGCTGCGCTCGCTGCCGGACTTTGGCGAACCCGAGCTCAACCGCCTGTTTTTAAGGAAAGGCCGCTGGCTTTCGCCGGGATCGCGGGGGGAGATCCTCGTGGGCGAGGCCTTTGCCAAGGCCAACGAACTCAAGCCCGGGGACAGCCTGACGATGCTGCTCTATGGCCGCCGGGAGAACTTCCAGATCGTCGGCATCGTGCTGTCGCCGGAATATATCTTCGAATCCCGCCCCGGGGCTGCGCTGCCCGACAGCCGCAGCTACGGCATCTTTTGGATGCCCTACAAGGAAGTGGCCACCGCCTTCAACCTCTATGGCGCCTTCAACCACCTATCCCTGGCTCTGGCGCCGGGCGCCCGCGAGACGGAGTTGATTGCGGAGCTTGACCGGCTCCTGAGGCCTTACGGTGGCGTCGGCTGCTTCGGTCGCAAAGACCACCCTTCGCATATCCGCCTCTCGGACGAACTCCGGATTTTGAGAATCCTCGCCTTTGGCTTTCCCCTCGTGTTTCTGGGCGTGGCGGCCTTCATGACCAACGCGGTGCTGACGCGGTTGCTGAACCTGCAACGCGAACAGATCGCGATTCTAAAGGCCTTTGGGTTTACGAACCGCCAGGTTGTCATCCACTACTTGAAGTTTGCCTTTGTGATGGTGGCGGGCGGGCTGGGTCTCGGGCTGTTGGGCGGAGCGGCCCTGGGCAGGAAACTCGTGGTCATGTACGAGCTCTTCTTTCGCTTTCCTGTCCTGGAGTTTCACCTTGATCGCGTGGCGGTTCTCGTGGCGCTGAGCGTGGGGCTGTTTGCCGTGCTGGCGGGAGTGTTTGCGGCCGTGCGGAAGGCGGCGAGGCTTCCCCCTGCCGAAGCGATGCGCCCGGAGCCGCCGACCCGCTACGGACCATCGCTGGTCGAACGGCTGGGCTTGGCGCGTTTATTCTCGAATTCCTTCCGCATCGCTTTGCGCAACATGGAACGGCGCCCGGTGCAGGCTTTTTTCACCGCGGCGGGGCTGGCGCTGGCGACCGCACTGCTGATCATCCCCAACACCTTCAAGGCGGGCATAGCGGACGTGCTGGATGTGCAGTGGGATCTTGTGCAGCGCCAGGACTTGAACCTGGGGCTGGTGGAACCCTCATCGGCCCGCATCCTGCACGAACTGGAGCGCCTGCCCGGAGTGATGAGCATCGAGGCTTCGCGTTCGGCGGCGGTGCGGATTCATTTCAACGGACGCAGCCGCCAGATCGGACTGCGCAGCCTTCTGAATCATTCCCAACACAATCGCGCGGTGGACAAGAAGGGCCGGGAGATCGCGCCGCCTGAGCATGGGCTTCTGTTGTCGGCCAAGCTGGCCCAGGTGCTTGGGGCAAAGCCGGGGGATGAGCTGATCGTTGAAGTGCTGGAGGGGAAAAGACCGACCGTCGCAGTGCCTCTTGTGGCACTGGCGGAGGATTTCACCGGCATCACGGCCTACATGGAGTTGGGCGCCTTGAACAAACTGCTGGGCGAAGGCGATGTGGTCACCGGGGCAACGATCAGCCTCGACGCCTCCAGGCGCTCGGAGTTTCTCGCGGCACTGAAGGAGATCCCCCGGGTCGGGACCGTCGCCATCAAGGAGAGCATGCGAAAAAGTTTTCGTGAAACCACGGCCAAGAGCATGGGCATGATACAGACGATCTATCTGAGTTTCGCCGTGCTCACGGTGATCGTCGCCTCGGCGGGCTCGTCCTTCGTGGTGTTGCGCAAGCTCAAGCATCTCGATCTCATCGCCGCCTTGAAGGCGCCCGAATAAACACAAACCCCCGCAGAAAATTGGCCACGAAGAGGCACGGCGCGGCGGAGCCGCAACCAAAGAGGCCAGATGCCAGAAGCCGGAAGCCAGAGGCCAACGGTCGGACGGTGGTGCTCTGCTGGCCAGCAGAGCAC
>JBAZHQ010000012.1:23703-28959 GCA_041652235.1 Opitutaceae bacterium
TCGGCTTTCGGCTATCGGAGAGACCCCACGAGGCAACAATGCCAATGGTTTTGGAATTCCTTTCAGACTGCGAGGATTTGAGAACACTGTAGTACAAAAAGGCACAAAAAGAAATACATGCATGGATCGATCTATACACTCGGGAGGAGAATGAAATTTGTACGACGTGAGAACTTTAAGTCTCATATTTTAGCGCTTTTTCGTGCCTTTTTGTGGCCATCCAATTGATCGAAAACCGATGCTAATCTTTCGCTTATGAGCACCAAAACCTCCGCCTCCACCAAACGCCGTCGCACCTGGACCGCAGCGGCACTGGGCCTGGCCCTTATCGCGTTGCTCGGCTTTGGCCTGCGTCCCCGGCCGGCGCCTGTGGAAACGGCGCGGGTTGTCCTTGGTTCCCTCCGGGCAACCGTGAGCGAGGAGGGCAAGACCAGGATACGCCAGCGCTACATCGTTTCCTCCCCTGTATCCGGGCAACTGCGACGCATCCCCTTGAAGCCGGGTGCGGCGGTGGATGCCAATGAGGTGCTGGCGGTCATCGAGCCCATGGCGGCATCGCCCCTGGATGCCCGCAGCCGCGCCCTGGCTGAGGCGCGCCGGGACACGGCAAATGCGGCCTTGGAGAAGAGTCGGCTGAGCCATGAGCTCGCCGCAAAGGAATTGCAGCGCATGCGGCAGTTGCGCGAAGGGCGGGGTGTTTCAGCCCAGGATCTGGAGACGACGCAACAACGGGAGACCGCCGCGGCGCGCGAACTGGTGGCGTCCGAGGGGGAATTGCGCCAGGCCGAGGCCGAACTGGCGGCGGCGGGAAGCGAGAGCCCCGGCGCTGCGCCGATCGCGCCGGTCGAGTTGCGCTCCCCTGTGGCGGGTCGCGTGCTGCGCGTTTACCAGGAGAGCGAGCGTCCGGTGACTGCGGGCGCGCCCTTGTTGGAAATCGGGAATCCGGTGGATCTGGAAGTCGTGATCGAGCTGTTATCGCGGGATGGCGCGGCAATCGCGCCCGGCGCACAGGTGGAGCTGGAGCAGTGGGGAGGCCCGCAGCCCTTGGAGGCGCGGGTGCGCCTGATCGAGCCTGTGGCCTTCACGAAGATCTCGGCGCTCGGGGTGGAGGAGCAGCGCGTTTATGTGGTGGCCGACATTCTCAGTCCCCTGGAGCAGCGGGCGCAGCTTGGCGACAATTTCCGGGTGGAGGCGCGGGTCGTGGTCTGGCAGAGCGATCGCGTTTTAAAACTGCCGGTCTCGGGCCTGTTCCGACGTGGCTCGGAGTGGGCCGCTTTCGTCGTGCGGGAGGGTCGCGCCCGCTTGGTATCCGTGAAGGCGGGGCGCAGCAGCGGCTCGGAGATCCAGGTGCTGGAGGGACTGAAGGAGGGCGATGAGGTGATCCTGTATCCGGGCGACCGTGTAAAGGAAGGCCAGTCGGTGACGCCGATCAAAGTCTAACGGGTGCTTCGCCCTGGCTTGCGATGGCGTCAGGGAGTTCCCTTGCGCCTGTAGCCGAGATAGAGCAGCAGGGCGCCGACTGTCGCGATGGTCCCTGAGATGCAGAAGATCTTCCCCCAATGCCCTGCGCTGCTCGCCGGAATGATGAGCAGAAAGATGGCGACTCCCATGAGGAAGGCGAAGATTCCGACGATCCGCATTTGCCGGCCGTCATTCCCTGTTCCGATCTCGGCGGAAAAATCTACCGGGCGATCCCGGTTGCCAAAAAATTCCTTCTCCCGCGCCGTTACCTCCGGATCGTCGCCGCGATGGACGAAACGGGCGCCAAAGAAGGCCAGCGTACTGGCTGCGAACATGGTGAAAATCTGTTCCTGATAGGTCCAGGGAGTCGTGCCGAGGAGCTTGGGCAAACCCACGATGAATGAAGATACGACGACGCCGGTGATGACGGCAACGGGAGCTGCGCAGTTGGGCACGCGACGGACGAACAGGCCCCATAACATGGGCACCGCGAGAGGGACCAACACGAGGGATATGATATCGATCAGAAGGCTGAACACTCCGACCGATCCCAGGCTTGCCATGATCAGCGCGCTTGTGATGACCGTAAGGGAACAGCAGACATTCACGGCTTTTCCCAGCATGAGACGGGGGCGCCCTTCAAGAGGCGTACGCTTGAAGCGGCGGCAGAGCGCCGGATAAATATTCTGTGTGATCATGCCGGCGAGGCCGGTCAGGGTCAGATCGAGCGTGCTCATCGTCGATGCGCACATCGCGACCAGCACGAGGGCGACGAGACCGACCGGCAGGAAATGCATTGCGGCGGCGGCATAGGCGCCTTCCTCGGGACGGATCAGCGGCATGGCAGCCACCTCGTTGGGCAGCAGGAGCCGCGCGACCATCGGAGGAATGAAAAAGATGAACATGCCGACGAAGAGCAGGATGGCGGTAAACAAGGCGGTGCGGCGCGCTTCCCTGCCATCTTTCACGGCAAGAAATTTCCCCGCGTTCGACAATCCGTTGAGCTGGACAAGCTGGGCTCCATAATAAGCCATGATAAAACCGAGCGTGAAATACCCCGCCGGGAGGCCTTTCATGGCCGCCGCTTCCACGGGCGACTTGATGGGTGAGTAAGCAGCGTCCAAGCCTGCCGCCGTGATGCCGTGCAGGAGGCCGCCGATGCCTCCGATCTTGGCGAGGCATACCACGGCGACCAGCATGGTGATGGGAAGCAGAATCAGGCCTTTTAGAAAGTCGGCGGCCAGCACCGCCCATGCACCGCTCAACGCGGTATAGAAAAGCACCACCGTTCCCAGGACGATGATGGTCACCCGTATGTCGAAGCCCAGCAGCGATGTCGTGAAGATTGCCAGGGCGTAAAGCTGCACCCCGCCCCCCAAGGGCGCGGCGACCGCCTGCAGCGTGGCGAAAAGCTGCTCCATCCCCGTGCCGAATCGCATTCGGATCACATCGGCGCTGGTCACCATTCGCGTCTGGCGGAACCAGGCGGCTGGCCGGAGCGAGAGAAGCAGGTAGGCGAGGACGCCGCTGCCGTACATCAAAACTACGCTCCAGCCGCCTTGATAGGCCGCACTTGCCGCGCCGGTGAAGGTCCAGACGCTGAAATTCCCCATGAAGGCGCTGCCACCGACCAGCCACCAGGTTGCCTGGCCGCCCGCCCGGAAATAATCGCTGGTGTTTTTGCTGAAGCGGCTAAATGCAAGGCCGATGCACACCAGAGTCAGCAGGTAGCCGACTGCGACCGCGTAAACAACAGGGCGATCCGCCACCTGGATCGTGGAGAGCAATGGAAGGGGAAGTGCCAGTTGCGGGATGATGGCTGTCATGTTTTTTTGGGGGTAAAACAGTAGTCTATTTGGCCGTGCGGTGGCGAGACCGCACGATTCCGGGTGTGCCGGGGCGGATAGCCGTTAATAACTGATTAGTTACAAGATTGCCCAGGTCTCCAAGGCAAGACCAAAGACTTCTCCCTTCGGGTTTAAGTTGGCAATCAACAACTTATCACTGCAAAGTCGGCCCGCAGGTTACCTCCGTCACACGATGGGTGTAGGATGCGCGCTCCACGCTACGCGCATTGGGGAGACGTTTTCCCCATGTCGTGAGATCTTTGACTCAGTGGTGCAGGTTTGCACCGACTTCCGGTTGCCTTGCCGGCCTCTGGCCCCTCCAAATGGGATTCCCGACTGCGGCCGGCAATCGATGTCCCCAATCCTATTTCGTGAGACGCTTGTCGGCCGCGGAGGGCGCGCGCCGGTTGATCCCCTCGAACACCAGATTCAACGCCTGGGCGAGACCCTGCGCCTTCACTTTCGCGGCGCCGAGATCGATCCCCAGGCTTTGCGACAACGAGTAGCGGTTGGAATGATAGATGAAGCACAGGCCGATGAAATGAATCAGGAGATGCGGAATGTTGATGCCTGCGTTGAAATCCCCCGAAGCGATGCCCTCTTCGACGATCTGCCGAAACCGGTTCATGAAGGGATTTTTGGTCAGCAGGTGGTTCTCCGCAGCGATGTGCCGCCCTTTCTCCAGGTTCTCCCAGAGCAGTAATTGGACGAACTCGGGATTCTGATCCAGAAACTTGAAATACGCCTCGAGGACGCGCGACAGTTTTTCCCTGGGAGATTTTCCCTGTTCGACTGCCTGGAATTCGATGCTCTCAAGTCGTCCGTAAACGTCCACAAGCGCTGCCTGGAACAACTCCTCCTTGCTTCCAAAATAGTGATAGACCATCCGCTTGTTGACCTTCGCAGCCTCCACAATCTGATCCACCGACACAGCGTGGTAGCCGTGCGCTGAAAAGAAGCGGATGCCCGCCTGGAGCAGCCTGCGACGCGTCCGGTCGGGATTCCTGCGGATTGGCTGCTTTGATTTATTTTTCACTGCACGGTAACTAGCTTTCGAGCTCTCGACCTGACAAGGACAATATGGAGGTGCGACCGATGCTACCACCAGCCATGGGCGGCTGCGGTTTGCAGGGCTTTTTCCAGAGGCGGCAACTGCGGGTGCCATTGCCTTTCCCATTCGAGACTGATCGCGTGGGCATAGCCGGAACGCTTCAGCGCGCTGACCAGCGGCTTCATCGGGAATTCGCCTTCTCCCGGCAAAACGAACGAATAGGGAAGGCCGTCGGAAGGGCTGCAGACGCTATCCTTGACGTGGATATGTACGACGTGCTCGGCGATGTGCGGCCACACTGCAAGCGGATCGATCCCCGTTTTGCGCCAGGTGTTGTGCGCATCCCACAACATCGCGACGCCGCTTGCCTCCGAGCAAAACCGGCTGATCGCCTCTTGCGTCACCAGTCCATCGTGCGTTTCCACCATGATGTCCGTCTTCCATCTGTTCTTGCTCCGCAACTGGCGCCACCAGCGAAGGGTTTCAGCCGCCAGGGGGACCGTTCCCTCATCCGAGGAATCGCCGCCGTCGAAAGCCCGGAGCCACGGCACCCCCAGCGCTTCGGCCCAAGGCACAAGCGAGAGCAGCGCTGCGCGATCAGCATCGCTGGGGCGGACCAGTTTGAAAGAGGTGGAAAAAGCCAGCACCTGGACTGTGCCATGCAGCTTCTGCACGCGCCGCAGCGCTTCTTCGCCACTCCGGGCAAAAAGAGCCGGAAGATCCGTCGTCCCTTCCAGCGTGCGGAGCTCCACCGCGTCAATGCCGTGTCGTTCTGCCAGGGCGAGCACGTCATTCAATGACAGATCCGGACAGCCCAATGTCGACAGGGCCCTGCGATAGTGTGGTTGCATAAAGAAAAGGGGTTGGTTCGTTTACCATCTCCAAGTCTGCTGTTTC
>JBAZHQ010000013.1:0-1629 GCA_041652235.1 Opitutaceae bacterium
AACGACCCCCAGCTTGTAGATCTCGAAGAACTCCGTGGCCTCGGTTTCCGCCGTGCCGGTCATGCCGGCAAGCTTCTCATACATGCGGAAATAGTTCTGGATCGTGATGGTGGCGTAGGTGCGGGTCTCGCGCTCGATGGTGACCCCCTCCTTCGCCTCGACGGCCTGGTGGAGGCCGTCCGACCAGCGGCGACCCGGCATGACGCGCCCGGTGTTCTCATCCACGATCATCACCTTGCCGTCCTGAACGACGTATTCCACGTCGCGCTCATAGAGGGAGTAGGCGCGCAGTAACTGCGAAATGGCATGAATATCCTCGGAGATCGTCGTGAACTTCTGCTGTTCGATCAGTTTCCGCTCCTCGCGCTTCTCGGGACTGAGCGTCGTGTCATGGTCGATATCCGAGTAGAGCGTGGCCAGGTCGGGCATCATGAACGCATCCGGATTGTCGGGACGCAGGCGGGTGCGCCCGATTTCGGAAAGGTCCGCCTGGTGGTTGCGCTCGTCGATGGTGTAGAAAAGCTGCTCCTTGAGGGCGTAGAACTCATCCTTGCGCAGGTCGGAGTTCATTTCGACGTCAACCTTGTCCAGCAGCTTGCGCCACTCGGGATTCTCCATCAGGCGAAGGAGGAACTTGTTCTTCGGGTTGCCCAGTTTCACCTGCAGCAGCTTCTCGGTGGCCTTGCGTTTGCCCTCATCGGACAGGTCGGCCTTCTCCAGCTCGGCCTTGGCATCGCCGGCAAAACGGTTCACCAGGCGCAACTGGTCCGCCACGAGACCTTCGACCGCGGGTTTGAGCTTCATGAACGGCTGCTCGCGCTCGATGGGGGCGGGGCCGGAAATGATGAGCGGCGTGCGAGCCTCATCGACGAGGATGGAGTCCACCTCGTCCACGATGCAGAAGTAGTGATTGCGCTGCACCTGATCTTCCTTGCGCGTCGCCATGCCGTTGTCGCGCAGGTAGTCGAAGCCGAACTCCGAGGCTGTGCCGTAGGTGATATCGCGGAGATACATCTCGCGGCGCAGATCGTTGGGCATCTGCTGCTGGATACAGCCCACCGACAAGCCCAGATAGCTGTAGACATACCCCATCCACTCCGCGTCGCGCCGGGCGAGGTAGTCGTTGGCGGTGACGAGTTGGGCGTTCCGGCCGGTAAGTGCGTTGAGATAGAGCGGAAGCGTGGCGACAAGAGTCTTGCCTTCACCGGTTGCCATTTCCGCGATCTTTCCCTGATGAAGAGCGATGCCGCCGATCAGTTGCACATCGTAGTGCACCATGTTCCATGTGAGTTCATGTTCGCACACGGTGATCGTGCGGCCGCACAAGCGGCGGGCGGTGTTCTTCACCGCCGCAAATGCCTCGGGTAGAATCTGATCGAGTGCCTCGCCCCCCTTGATGCGTGCACGGAATTCTTCCGTTTTGGCGCGCAACTGCTCTTCGCTCAACGATTGGTACTGGAGTTCCAGTTCATTGATGCGAGCTACGATAGGACGGCATGATTCTAAAAATTTGCGATAGTGCCGGCCGGAAAATTTCTTGAAGAACCAGGAGAACATGAAAGGTCGGACCATAGGGAGCCCGGCTTGCTTGGCAAATGACAAATGAGCGCCGCACAATCCTGTGCGAAA
>JBAZHQ010000013.1:1639-27142 GCA_041652235.1 Opitutaceae bacterium
GGCTCCGTCAACCTGAACACTATCCACCCAGGCTGGTCCTGAAATAGTCGATCGTCCGCTTGAGGCCTTCCTCCAGGGAAACCGCCGGTTCCCAATGCAAAACGGATTTCGCCAGAGTGATATCGGGGCGGCGCTGCTTGGGATCGTCGGCGGGCAGGGGCTTGAACACGATCCTGGATTTCCCTCCGACCAGCTTGAGCGTGAGTTCCGCAAGCTGCAGCATTGTGAACTCCCCCGGATTGCCCAGATTCATGGGACCGACGGTCTCCGTCTGTGCCATAAAGCGCACAAAACCCTCGATGAGATCGTCCACATAGCAGAAGGAGCGGGTCTGCGCCCCGTCGCCGTAAACCGTGATATCCTCGCCGCGGAGGGCTTGTACGATGAAGTTCGAAACCACCCGCCCGTCGTTGGCCAGCATCCTCGGGCCGTAAGTGTTAAAAATGCGCACCACGCGGATATCGACTTTGTTCTCGCGATGGTAATCGAAGAAGAGCGTCTCGGCACACCGCTTGCCCTCATCGTAACAGGCGCGGCGCCCCACCGGGTTCACATGACCCCAATAGCTCTCCGGCTGGGGATGCATCTGGGGATCGCCATAGACCTCGCTGGTGCTTGCCTGGAACACACGCGCCTTCACCCGCTTCGCCAGACCCAGGCAGTTGATGGCGCCCATCACCGAGGTCTTCGTGGTCTTGATGGGATTAAACTGGTAGTGCGGAGGCGACGCCGGACAGGCCAGATTGTAGATCTGATCCACCTCGATCTTGAGAGGATCGATGATGTCGTGCCGTAACAGTTCGAAACGCGGATTCCCCATCAGGTGGGCAATGTTCGACTTTCGGCCCGTGAAAAAATTATCGAGACAGACGACTTCGTTGCCATCGGCTATCAATCGATCGCAAAGGTGACTTCCCAAAAAGCCGGCTCCACCGGTGACGAGTATGCGCATATTGGAGATTGCTGTCTCCTATTGCACTCATGCCAATGCCGAAAGGCAAGTTCGGCTATCGGAACTCGTTGTTATTTATATCATTTATTCATATTTACTAGGACTCACAGATTGCTTACCCGTATCTTGTTACATTATCGTAGATCTGGCGTCTCATACTAAAATCCGTACTGCTTCAAAGCACTTCACCGGGTTCATTTATTTAAATCCCCGAACGCCCCATAAATCATGAAACCCCGTCGCCTGAACAGTCTCGCTCTCGTCGCTTGTCTAGGAACCGCCCTGACGATTCCGATAACAGGGTCCTTCGCACGATCGAAAGACTCCGATAATTCCAAGGAACCCGATTCCGCTCCAGACAAGTCATCCCGCCCGGCTCCGCCCCCGCGTCCGACTTCCATGCCTCGACCCACTCCGCCGCCGAGACCTGCCGTTCCCCCTAATCCCACGAGCCCAAAAAGAGGCGACACCAAGGGACGGCTTGGGGAGCCTCGCCATGACCGGCCGCAGAATCCCAATCACGGCGTCACCCCCGATCACGAGCGCCCACGCACTCCCGATCAATTTCACAAGCAGGATAAAAACCACCCCTTCGATCCAGGGAAAAAAGATGATCATCGCCGCCCCGACAATTCAGGGAGGAAAGACGATCGTCGCCGCGACGATAATGACCACAGGCAAGACCATAGATACAACCGCGGTTCCTGGCCTCACTGGAACGGCCCATGGATCTCATCATGGGATCGTTACGGATATTCCGATCCTTTCTGGGGAGGCAGCTATTACTGGAATGGCTATTACCATTATTGGGGAGGCTACACCTATCCGGCTTATCGATACGGTGTCGTAGTGGTTCCGTCATCCGATGACGACACCTCCGCTCCCGCGGCAGTGGAGAACGCCACCCCCATATTCTTCCCTCCCCTTCCGCCACCGCTGGGAACACCGCCTCCCCTGCCGTTTTCCTCCTCGCCCGAATCCGTGGCCCCCTCGGAATTGGCGGATTTTATCAACGAGCCTTTCTACGCTCCTCTGGGAACCCGGCTTGCTCAAAACGACCTGCCAGCCGCTTCAAGGGCGCTTATGGACGCCTATCGGGATGCCAAAAGGCACGAGCTCGCGGAACTGCGGGCAAAGCTCGCAGTTCTCTCCGGATCTGAGCCATCAGCCAGAGAACGGGATCTCGAAGCTTTCGCAGAACAACAGGCGCCCCGCCTGGCAGCCTTGGAGTCACAGGCCGAACAACTCAGGGAAAGCCTGTTCCGCAAGGGGCTGCCGCGCCTGATTCAAGGTTCCAACAACTGGAACGACATGCGCGATTGGCACCTGGGTTCGGCCACGAGTGGCATGGACGCCAGACAGGCGATGCGCATGAAGTTCGAGGTCGTCCGGGCCGCATCCTTTTATCAGGACGGGCTCGCGCCCGCTCTCCGGCGGCTCCTGCGCGAAGCGGCGATGGACCTCCAGATACAGGCGTTCACGGCCTCGGCTGACCGGAACAACGCTCCGACTTCTGAAACCCTGGTCTTTTTCTCGCCTGAGACGGCACAGGTGCGGCTTCCCGACGACCTGAGCCCTGCGCTCAGGTCGAAATTCACAACCTACGACAACGAGAAGCGTCTCCTGCGCGACGAGTTCGTCGCACTACTCTGCACGCATGATGGCGACAACGCAAAGGCACGCCTGATCGCCATCGAGGATCTCATGGCAAAAGAGGCGTCGAAATTCGCAGCCCTGGAAGTGCTCGCGGACAACATACGCCAGGAGGTGGCTCGAAACCCGGATATGTTTTCCCCGGCAAGGCGGCTCTCCCTGCCTGCGGATCTCGATCGCCGCCTGCGCAGCTTCCTCGAAGCCCGGCAGAAGCTCCAAAACGACGTGGCCGCCGAGTTCGAGAAAATGAAGGTCCTGGCCGAGCCCGCCAGATTGCGCCTGGCTGCGCCGAGTGCGGGTGACGCAAACGACAACGATTCGCAGGCTCTCACCGTCGTGCTCACGCCACGATTGGGACAATCCGAAGCCAAGCTCAAAGCCATGCGCGAACGCATTGCCGCGTTCAACCGGGACTGCCAGCCGCATTACGACGCGATGCAGAAGGAGCAGGATGAGATCCTTGCGGCCCTCGCCCGGCATCTCGAGTCACAGCCTGCGGGTCTGCACGGCCTGACACCCGCGGAGGCGTTGAAGAAATGCGAAGCCACCCTTCAGGAAGCGGCCGCATGGGAACAGAGCCGCGAATACTTCACCGCACTCTTCGAACCTGGAATGTCTCTCGAACAACGCCGCCTTCTCTTCGACGGCGCCCTTGAATCACTCGCACTTCCGCTACCACCCGCCGAGTGAGCTTGCTCTTCGGCGACCGGAGCCGTAGGCCTCAACCCCTTAGCTCCGGGGTGGGTCGCCGCTCCGGGTTCTTTACAGTACTAAAACGCGAGTAACACCGCGCACGGTAAATAATCCCGGAGAGGAAAGTCCGGACACCGCAGGGCAGGATGCCGGGCAAGGTTCACACCAAGCTCGGGAGTCGCGGGTCAAGCTGCGACGACGGAAAGTGTCACAGAAAACAAGTAGCCTTCCGCCGCTCCTCGGAGTGGCGAAGGGTCATAATGAAAAGGTGGGGTAAGAGCCCACCGCGCCGTCTGGCAACAGCGGCGGCACGAAAAACCCCTTCCGGTGCAAGGCAAAATAGGCGGCTGGACGGCCCGTCCGATAGCCGCGGGTATGCCGCACTCCGATTAGTTGCGATGACGCAAGTCGTCGGGCGAAGCGGGGCAGGCTCTTCGCAACAGGGCCTGAGAGAAATGACGATCACCGCGCCGCAAGGCGCGGAACAGAATCCGGCTTACAGCCCCGGAGCTAAGGTCACTTTCAGCGGAGAGCGTAAGAGCGTAGGCAAGATAAGAGCGTAAGATCGATCGCCGACACGCTGCACACGACGCAAATCCTATCCGCTTACACCTCTTATGCTCTTATCTTGCTTACCCTCTCGCTTCTTTTGCCGCCGTGGCGGCGGCGATCGCCGCGCCGATGCCCGAGCCATCCTTTGCAAGAAGGGTCGAGACCCGTCCGAGCGCACCGGGATTCAACTCATCGAGCGCCTGTTGAAGCCAGGCGGCATAACCGGGCATCTTTTCATAGAGCGAGCCGTCGATCGCGATGAAATGGGGCTTCTCCAATTCAGGGTCCACATGCAGTAAAGTGCCTTGGAACGTGGAGGCCACAAAACGGGCGGACCTTTGAGCAAGGAGCGTGATGACCGTCTGGAGCGCCATGCGCTGTTCGAGAGACAGCTTATCCATGAGGAGACAACGATTCGCGACATCCTGGGTTCCTGATAAGTCGCCCGTGTCTTCGAGAATGCGATCCAGGTCCGCTCCGCGGAGGATTTGATGCTTCGCCAGATTCTCCGACTTGGGCAGCAACCCCATCTCGCTCATCTCGGAAAGGATCAAGCGGGCGATCTCCCCGAGATAATATCCGGAAATCATCTTTTCAACGACCTGTTGTCCCGGGTATTCGCTCCCGGCGTCGAGCGCCTTGTCGAAACGGGTCTGCGGCACGATGTCGAAATTGCCCGACTCCATGTTCACGATCATGGGACCGCCGGTCAGGGGATGCGCGGGTTCAAGATAGCACGTGTTGTGCCCCGTTCCGCAGATGGAAGCCACATCGACATTTTTCCTGGAATAGGCTGCGGCAAGCAGCGTGCCCACGGTGTCGTTGATGATCGCGTCGCTCTTGACGCGTGGAAGACCGGCGTGAACCAGGGCGGCATCGAGAAGGGCGCCGATCTCCTGGCCCTCAACGCCACGCGTCTTGATCTCCTTGGTCCATAACAGCAGCCGAGCCTTGTTGATGCTCAGTTGCTGGCAGGGAAAGGAGAACGTGTGCCCCAAGGAATAGTCCACCCCGGGCCGGACCAATTGCGCCACTTTTGAAGCGATGTAGCCGAAGAGCTGGCCTGCATCCGCCTTTTCGTTGAGGTAATTATAACCCGCCTTGTCATCGATAAGCGGGAAACGAATCATCCGCTTGACCTGGATCGACCCCGCGCCGTCGAGCTCCGCATCGAGCACGCGCACGTTCGTGCCGCCGAAATCGATAGCGACCACGTTTCCGCGTTCCTTGCCCGTGGGCAGTCCGATGAAGGACGGCAGCATCTTCAGGGATGACGGCTTGCCGGCAAGACCGGCAGCCATCGCGCCTTGGAAAGCGACGGAAATTCGCTCCAGTTCTTCGACGGACAACACGAGATCCCGGCGGAGTTGTGTCAGATAGGTATTAAGGTCCATGAGCGCGAGTGTGGAAGAGGCGCGTTCATGCTCTTTTGAAAGAGCCCGGAACGACAAGGGCAGAATGCAGTCGCCTGTGCATTCTTTTACGGGCAAGGACTGGCAGATCGGTCTGCGTCAGTGGCCAACCGGCTGCCTAAGAGTCCAGACCGGCGCAGGTGCATAGCAGGTTGCGGTCACCATAAACGTTGTCGACGCGACCGACGGAGGGCCAGAATTTGCCCGCCCGGGAATAGCGATCCGGGAATGCCGCCTGCTCACGCGAGTACAGACGATCCCAAGTATCGCCGCAGACAACCGAAGCAGTGTGAGGCGCGTGTTTGAGTGGGTTGTTGGATTTGTCCATCTCGCCACTGGCAATCGCCGTCATCTCGCGATGGACTAGAATCAATGCGTCGCAGAAACGATCGAGTTCGCGTTTCGATTCGCTCTCTGTAGGCTCCACCATGAGCGTTCCGGGGACCGGGAAGGACATTGTGGGTGCATGATAACCATAGTCCATCAGCCGCTTGGCCACGTCTTCAACCTCGATCCCATGCTTCTTCCAGTTGCGGAATTCAAGGATGCACTCATGGGCCACATAACCATTCCTGCCGGTGTATAGAACGGGGAAATACGACTGCAGCCGCCGCGCCACATAATTGGCATTTAGAATCGCATATCGAGTGGCGTTCGCAAGGCCTTCGGGACCCATCATTCGTATGTAGAGCCAGGAGATCACCAAAACCAATGCCGAGCCGTATGGCGCGGCACTGACAGCTGAAGAACGCGTTGAAGCTCCGCGCCCGGCATTCCGGGCCTGATGTTTCTGGTTCTGCGTCTTCCCGGAATGCATGGCCACCACAGAGTGACCGGGGAGAAAGGAGACGAGGTGGGCCGCCACCCCGATGGGGCCGACTCCAGGCCCGCCACCGCCATGCGGGATCGCAAAGGTTTTATGAAGATTAAGGTGGCACACATCGGCACCGATTTCTCCAGGCGAAGTCAACCCTACCTGGGCATTCATATTGGCTCCATCCATGTAGACCTGACCGCCATTCTGGTGCACGATGGCGCAGATTTCCTTGATGCTTTCCTCAAACACACCGTGCGTCGATGGATAGGTGACCATGAGGGCGGCGAGTTCGCGTGCATGCGTCGCGGACTTGGTCCGCAGATCAGCCACGTCAATGTTGCCCGATGCGTCGCAGGCAACGGTGACGACCTTGTAGCCGCACATTGTGGCGCTGGCAGGATTGGTGCCATGGGCGCTCGTCGGTATCAGACAGACATTGCGATGCCCCTCGCCCCGCGATTCGTGAAATGCTCGAATGGTAAGAAGTCCCGCATATTCACCCTGAGAGCCGGCGTTTGGCTGGAGCGACACGGCGGCAAATCCGGTGATTTCAGACAGCCAAGCTTCGAGGTCGCGAATCAGGCTCTGGTAGCCACGGGCCTGATCGGCAGGAGCGAAGGGATGCAACTTCGACCACTCAGGCCAGCTCAGGGGAAGCATCTCGGTCGTGGCATTCAACTTCATGGTGCACGAACCGAGCGAGATCATCGAATGGCAAAGCGAGAGATCCTTCGCCTCGAGACGGCGAATATAGCGCAACATTTCGTGCTCGCTCTGGCAGCTATTGAAAACGCCGTGCGTGAGAAACGAAGAGCTGCGGACCAGCGAAGCGGGATATGACACAAACGCCTCTCCGAGCGTTGCGAGCTGTTGTTCCACGGTGGAAAGCTGATCCGCAAGGACTCCAGGAGATCCGAACAAACTGAGAATGTCTCTGACATCCGCCACGGTTGTCGTCTCGTCGAGGGACACTCCGACCGTGCTGTCATCGATGCGGCGCAAATTCATGCGCTTCGAGGCGGCAGCGGAATGCACAAGGCGAGCCTTCACCCCGCTGATCGTAAGCGTGTCGAAAAGCGGCCCCTTATTGTGAGCGATGCCCAAAACATCGAATCCGCGGGATAGCATCTGGGTGAGCAAATGCACGCGCTGCGCGATCCGCTTCAAGCCCCCGGGGCCATGATACACCGCATACATCGACGCCATGACCGCCAGCAACACCTGCGCCGTGCAAATGTTGGAGGTGGCCTTCTCGCGGCGAATATGCTGCTCGCGAGTACCCAGCGCCAGGCGCAGGGCGGGATTTCCCTGGGCATCCTTGGAGACACCGACAAGACGGCCGGGCATCTGCCGCTTGAATGCATCGCGCGTGGCAAAGTAGGCGGCATGCGGGCCGCCAAAACCCATCGGAACTCCGAAGCGCTGCGTGGACCCCACCACAACGTCAGCGCCGAATTCACCCGGAGGCCGCAACAGGACAAGCGCCAGAATATCCGCTGCCACGACGCATAAAGCTCCACCAGCATGCATCTTTGAGAAAAAATCGGCGTATTCGTGGATGTCGCCCCGCGTATCCGGGTATTGGACGAGCACACCAAAAAGACCCTCAGCCGGCCGATAGGTGTGATGGTCGCCAACGATAATCTCAACGCCAAGAGACCTGGCCCGCGTCTGCACGATGTCGATGGTCTGCGGATGACAGGTCTCGGAGACAAAAAACACACGGCCTGCGCCTTCCTTGCTGCGGGCGCACAACATCATTGCCTCGGCCGCGGCAGTGCCTTCGTCGAGCATGGAGGCATTGGCGATCTCCATTGCAGTGAGATCGCAGATCATCGTCTGAAAATTCAACAAAGCCTCGAGCCTGCCCTGGGATATCTCCGCCTGGTAGGGCGTGTAGGCGGTATACCAGCCGGGATTCTCGAATATGTTGCGCTGTATCACGGCCGGGGTGTGCGTATCGCTGTAACCCATGCCGATGTAGCTGCGAAAGACCCGGTTCTCGGCGGCGATGGCCCTGAGTTCGGCCAATGCGGCGCTCTCACCGACCGGCGCAAGAAGATTGAGCGC
Organism: Opitutaceae bacterium; assembly: GCA_041652235.1. Lineage (GTDB taxonomy): Bacteria > Verrucomicrobiota > Verrucomicrobiia > Opitutales > Opitutaceae > MWDT01. Next base: position 9,789 of record JBAZHQ010000013.1, read on the forward strand.
GCCGCGCCGTATCGAGGCAGGCACCACCGCATCGATCAGCGCATCGAGAGATGGCGCATCCACCGTCTTGAGCAAGGCGGCGGTGTCCGCCTCTCCGGAGCCAAGATGGCGACGGGAAAATGAGTCGATGGGATCCAATAAAGCGCGAGCAGAAGGCATGGGATGAAAAGACCGGGCCAACGTAGACTCCGCCTTAATGCGTGCAACTGAGATTTCCATCCGACGGAAATCCCGCCTTTCCCTGCCAAGGAAAACTCCCGCGCCTCCTCGAAGCAGGAGCGGCTCCATGAGTTAGCGCGCAATATCTTCGGCAGGCAAATCATGCGCTAAAAGAACCTCGGATGCGTTTTTCTAATGCAAAATCGCCAACGACCATGCTAATGTTATCTTCGTGCCAGAAACGAAGATTGTCATCGTCGAGGATCACACTCTAGTTCGCGACCTACTGCGCGATGTCATCGCCTTACAACCCAACCTCAAGGTGGTGGGTTTGGCTGGGACCGTGAAGGAAGGCATTGCCATATGCCTCAAGTTGCAGCCCGACCTCTTAGTGGCGGATTGGATGCTCCCCGACGGCACCGGCCTTGAGCTGATCCGCAGTATCAGATACAGGCTGCCCAACATGCGCATTCTCATGCTCACGGCCAATGAGCAGGAGGGCATCGTCAAGGACGCCGCGACGATGGGCGTGCAAGGATTTGTGACCAAACGCCAGACCATGCCGGTGCTGCGCGATGCGATCCTCTCCGTAGCCGCGGGAAATCTCTACTACTGCCCGACCAGCAGCCGCATTTTGCTGGACGCTCTAAAGGATGAGAAGGAATCGCCCTCTTCTCCGCTGACCGCCCGGGAGTGGGAAGTATTGCGGGCCATCGCCTGCGGCTTGAGCACAAAGGAGATGGCCAAGAAGCTGAACCTCAGTCCCAAGACCGTTGCAAACCACCTCACCGGGCTAAAGGAGAAGCTGGGCATCCAAGAACCGGCGGGCCTCGTGTTGTATGCCATCAAGCACGGCCTCGTGGAATTGCAGTAGTACGTTCAGGCCCCGCCCGGAAGGGCAGGCGCAGGCGCGAGTTCCGCCTCGGTGGACGCAGGCGCCTCCGATGGCAAACCCAAGGGCACACGCACAATGAAGGTGGAGCCACTATGCCCGTCGCTCTCGACCGACAGCAAGCCGCCCATGGCGACACAAAGACGGGCTGCGAGAGCAATGCCCAAACCGGTTCCCCGGTTGGCGCTGTCCATGCGGGAAAACAGGTTCAGGATCTTCACCTGATCCTCTTCACTCAAACCAGGCCCGGTATCGGTCACGTGAAACTCCATCCAGGCTCCCGCAAGCAACGCAGGCTGCCTGGAGGCGGAATTGCCGCAACCATGCACACCGCGCCTGGCCGCCAGCATTATGCGACCCTGCGCCGTAACCTTCACCGCGTTGTCCAACAGAATGAGCAACACCTGGCGCAGCCGCATTTCGTCGGCTTGAATCACGGTGGGGACGCCGGATTCGATGCCTCCCTCGATCTCAAGCCCCTTCGCCTGTGCATCGGGGCGCAACACATCGATGCATCCATCGATCAAGGCCCTGACGCGAACGGGGCCGAGGCGCAGTCGGAACGCCCCCGACTGCAAGGCGCCGAGATCGACGAGATCGGTGACCCATCGTTTGAGTTGCATCACGATGGAGTTTTCACGCGGATGGGCCGGCCGTCAATTCGGCATAGGCCGCCTCAAGATTTGCGGGAAGTCGGTTTCCTTTCCCCGGCGGAAGGTGAAAATCGCTGAATCCCGGCATGTTCTCCAAGGTCATTATTTGAGCCTTGGTCTTCCCGGCCGCTATCCCCTTCTCGACGTGCGATAAGAGGGCCGAGAGATAATCCCTGAAGACAAGCAGATCCCCCCTTGAGCCACTCACGCCGAACTTGGAATTCGCGTGGCCGTACAGGTAGATCGCATCCGCGGGATAATCGCGCGCCACCGTCTCCAGGGCGCCAATCCATTTGCGAATGCTTCCGCCCCCCGGCAGATCGATCACCGGATAGATGCGATTGAAGACAAGATCGCCCATGTGAACCACATTGGCCTTCTCGAAGGAAATCACCGCGTCGCCCCCGGTGTGCGCGGGGCCGAAGTACTGGGCGGTGACGATCTCGTCGCCGAATTCGTGACGCCAGGTGTCGTCGAAGAGGGTGTCGGCAAACACCTGACTCGCCAGATTGCCCACCCGCTCCGCCGCCCTCAGCTGAAAGAACGGAACCTTGCGCTGCGCCACGATCATTCCGCAGGCCGGCTTGAAGATGGGGTTGCCGCCCGTGTGATCGCCGTGGTGATGCGTATTGAATACGACGTCGAGCTTGCGCTGCCCCCTGCCGGGCAGGCCCGCAAGAAACTGGGATGCAGTCTCCGGGAACTGCGTATCCACCGCGACCAGGGCGCCGGACGACGAGAGCCAGCCGATAGTGCCTCCCCGGCCCGTGAAATAGCCGACACCGCGCCGCAGGGGGAAAAACTCCGTCAGGCGAGGTGCTGGAAGCCCAGAAGGAGCATCAGACGCCCTGACAGGGGCCTGTGCGAGCACAGCCGAACGCAAGCATGAGCCCGCAAACGCAAAGGCGGTCGCACGGACAAGGAAGGATCGACGGTTCATGAGATGGGAGAGTGGTCGAGTTGGTCTCCTGAGGGCGAGAGAAGAACGATATGGCCTGCGGGTGAAGCTTCAATACCAGCGGTGCATTTTCTATGTAACCCTTGCCCTGCACACCGGTTCTCCCCCGGTGCAGATGCATGAAATCCGCTTCATATCGTGATTGCAGACTCTATAGAAATCCGTGGCAAAAAGCCCCGGGCGGGGCTTGACTACGCAAGGCCCATGGAAACCTCACCCCAGTCGGAAGTTCTCTCCGACCACGAGCTAATGCTGGCAGTGCGGGATGGCGACATCTCGTTGCTGGGTGAGTTGTTCGAGCGGCACCATCGCGCGCTGTACGGCTTCTTTGTGAATCTCACGGGGCAACGCACCGTAAGCGAAGATCTCGTCCAACAGGTCTTTTACCGCATCCTGAAGTATCGCCACACCTACCGCGACAAGGGGAAATTCACCACCTGGATGTACCACCTCGGCCGACGGGTGGCGTTCGATCACTACCACAAATCGAACAAGTTTCCCTCCTCGATGGAGGAGGCCGACGGATTAAACGAATTGCCGGATCAAAATCCTCATGCGGCGGAACATGCCAGCCTGCAGGATGACCTCGCTCTCATGCGCAAGGCCCTGGCCGAGATGCCGCTGGAGTCGCGCGAACTGCTTTCACTCCATCGTTTCCAACATCTCTCCCACGAGGAACTGGCCTCTATCTACGACTGCAGCGTCGGCGCGGTGAAAGTGCGCGTGCACCGGGCGCTCCAATGCCTGCGCGACACCTTCTTCCGACTCCAGGCCCGGGGCGACACCGCGGGCCTGCCATCCTCCCATCCCTAAACCATTTCCCCCATGATCTGCGAACAAGCCAAGGACCTTATATCCAGCCACCTCGATGACACGCTGCCCGAGGAGCAATCCGCCGCCCTCCGCTCCCACCTTGACGCCTGCCCGGCCTGCCGGTTGGAACTCCGGCAATTGAGCCGGACTCTGGAGCTGATCGACAGCATGCCCGCAGACGAGCCCAGTCCGCGATTGCGGAACCATTTCAATGCAATGCTCCGCGCCGAAATCCTCGCCGAGGAGGAGCGAAAGTCGTCTTCAAGCGGCCTGCGCGCCCGGCTGGAACGTTTCTGGAGCGCCATGGCGCCCCGGCCCGCCCTTCAATTCGCCTCTCTCTCGCGCTCGTGCTAGCCGGCGTTTTCATAGGTGCGCGCTTCCTCCCCACCCCGCCAACCGCCCCCGCGCCTGCGGATTCGACGCAGCGTGAGCTGGCTGAGCTTCGCACCAAGGTCGATTCGATGGGACAGGTCGTCGCCTATTCCCTGATGCGCCAGGAACCCGATAACGCCCGTCTTCGCCAGGTCGCCTCCATGCTTAAAAACGGCAACGCAAGCTCCAGGCAACTGGCTGAGCTGGTCAGCACGCTCGCCTTCGATCCCAGCACCAACGTGCGCCTCTCCGCGCTGGAGGCCCTCTATGCCCACGCCGACAGGCAAAGCGTTCGCGAGGGCGTGCTTGTCTCCCTGCAAAGGGAGCGTTCGCCTCTGGTGCAGCTCGCCATGATCGATTTTCTCGCCTCGTTGCGCGAGACGCAGGCCGCGCCCGCATTCGAGGCGCTCAGCCGCGACGCCAAAACCGACAAGGCGGTGCGCGAAGCCGCACGGGCCGCACTCGCCCAGCTCTGAGTCCGAATTTCAACCACACGGGACGCTTAAACCCAAAACCGTAATCGCATGAATTCCTCCTCACCCATCCATTCCCCGGCCGCGCCCGCCGGCGGCCACGCATCCGAATCCCTCCGACTGCTGGCACTTCTCTGCCTCGCCCTGACCGGCACCGCAGTCTTCGCCGAGAACGCGGCAGCGAGCGTCAACTTCAAGGATCCGGCGCAACCCGGAAGACTCAAAATCTACATTTCCCGCGGCGATTTGCATGTGCGCGCCGGCGAATCCCCGACCGAGGTGAGCGTCAAGTCCGACGCCACCCCCGACAAAGGGCAGGAGCCGCGGAAAGATGGCTTGCGCGTGCTAAGCGACACATCCGCCAATTTCTCCCTTACCGTGAACGACAACGTCGCGGAGCTCAGCTACGGCAAGGACTCCTGGCCCGAGGGCAGCAGCGCGGACTTCGACGTGACCGTGCCGCGCAATACATCCCTTGAGATCGAAAACGGATGGGGCGGCGACGTGATCGTCGAGAAACTGACCGGCGACGTCCAGATCAAGGGCATGAACTGCGAAGTGAAACTCGTCGATCTGAGCGGCGGGACGAGTGTCGAGACCATGAACGGAGACATCGACGCATCCTTCGCCCTGCTGCCAGCGGACAAACCCGTCTCGTTTTCATCCATGAACGGCGAGGTGAGCCTCCGCATCCCATCGGACGCCAAGGCCAAGGTGCGCTTCCGCACCCACCATGGGAGCATCCTCACGGACTTCCCTGAAGGCATCATCAAGACCACCAGCGAGAATCTCGGCGGCACGGACTGGGCCGCCTATGCCGGCAAGCACGTGGCCATAGCCGTGAATATCGCCCAGGAAGTAAGCCGTGAAGTGGCGCATGCCGCCCAGGAGATGGCGGAAGAATTCAAGGAAGCCCACCATCATGCGAATGGCGAAACCGCTGTTAACGCACCATCGGGAAAAGCCGCGGGGGAGGATACGGAAAAGTCCGAAGCGAAAAAACCGGCCGTGCACATGCCCCGCTCGCCGCGGCCTCCCAACATCCCTGCAATCTCCGGAGGCAAAGTCGTAAGCGGCACGATCAACGGAGGCGGTCCCGAGATACTCGTCACCACGATGAACGGCGATATCACGCTTCGCCACCTCTGAGCGCAGGCGTTCCACATCGGCACATTTTTGATCTGAATCATGCGGTGGTGAGTAGAAGTACGACCACCGCATTTTTCATTCGTCAGCCTAAAACACGGAGCCCAAAGTTGGGGGTCTTGCCCCCAATGAAATCGGCTCTCAGAGTGCTGCTTGTGGAGGATTCAGACCTCGATGCGCAGTTGATTCTGCGACAGTTGACCACAGCCGGATATCGGATCGAGCCGCAGCGGGTCGAATGCGAGGCGGAATTTCGCGAGGCCCTCGGCAAACAGAATTGGGACCTGATCGTTTGCGATTATAAACTCCCCAGCTTCAACGCACCCGACGCGCTTGCAATCGCGCTGGCGTCGGAACTCGACATTCCTTTCATCGTTGTCTCCGGAACCATCAGCCCGGAGTTCGCAGTGGAAATGATGCGCCAGGGGGCGCAGGACTACCTGGCCAAGGGAGACTTGAGCCGTTTCGTGCCCGCCATCGAACGCGAACTGCGCGAAGCCGCGCTTCGCAAGGCGCATAGAGCAACTGAGGAGGCGCGCAAACAGGCCGAGCAGGCCCTGCTCATCAGCGAGGCGCATTATCGGGAGGTTTTCCAGATCACGACGGACATCATCATCTGCGTGGACGTGGATGAGGATGGAACCTTCCGCCTTTCCCATTGGAACGCGACCAGCGAACGCGTGTTCGGCATCCACACCGACCGGGATTCCTACAAGACCATTCCCGAGCTGTTCCCGCCTGCAACGGCCGCGGATTGCATCAACTGCCTGAAGGAATGCATGGCCACAGGAATCACCTACCAATGCGACCAGATAATACCCCAAGCCAATGGTCCGCTCTTTCTCGCGACCACCATCCATCCGGTGAGGAACGACTCGGGGCTCATTGATCGCATGATTGTCGTCGCCCGCGACATCACCGAACGCAAGCGGGGCGAAGAATCCCTCCGCAAGTCCCAAAGCGATCTGGAACAGAGGGTCATGGAGAGGACCGCCGAGCTCACCATGGCCAACAATCGCCTGCGGGAGCTCGACAGGCTCAAGTCGGAGTTCCTGGCGACCATGAGCCACGAACTGAGAACCCCGCTCAATTCCATCATCGGGTTCACCAGCCTCGTCAAGGAGGAGATCGCGGGCCCGATCAACGAAGAGCAGAGAAAACAGCTCGGGATGGTGTATTCGGCCAGCAAGCACCTGCTGGGCCTTATCAACGACCTGCTGGATGTCTCGCGCATCGAGGCGGGACACCTGAGGCTGGACTGCACCCCGTTCGATTTCGCGGGGGTCGTCGCGGAGACGATCGCCCAGATCAAGCCCCTGGCCCTGGCGAAGCGGATCGTCCTCAGGCCCCAGCTTCCCCCGGGAGCGCTGCCCATGATGGGGGACCGCCAGCGCTGCATCCAGGTGATGCTCAACCTGGTGCACAATGCGGTGAAGTTCACCGAGAAGGGATCGGTCGATATCCTGGCGCGCGTGGCGACGGATAATGTCAAGATCGACGTCCTGGATACGGGCATCGGTATCAGACCCGAGCAGTTGGGCCAGCTCTTCGAGGCGTTCCGGCAACTCGATGGATCCGCGCGCCGCAGCTACGAAGGCACCGGCTTGGGACTTTACCTTTGCCGCAAGCTGCTCATTCTCATGGGCGGTAACATCACCGCCCATAGTGTTTACGGCCAGGGCACCCGCGTTTCCTTCAACATCCCTCGCCGATTGAAAACACAGGCGGCGTAATCCGCACCGCCCTCCCCGCACTGCCCCCATGAAAGCCAAGATCTTGCTCGTCGAGGACAATACGGAAAGTCGCTACCTCTTCTCATACATCCTGAAACGCGAGGGATGCGATGTCGTGCAGGCGACAAACGGCAAGCATGCCATCGAACTCGCCGACGGCATGGTTCCCGATCTGATCATCATGGACATCCAGATGCCCGAGTTGGATGGCTACGAGACGGCTACCATCATGCGCAAGCGTCCCAAGCTGGCGCGCGTGCCCATCGTCGGCCTGAGCGCTTTCGCCATGGCAAGCGACCGCGAGAAAGCGTTCCAGAACGGTTTCACGGGCTACATTGAGAAACCGATCGAACTCGCCACCTTCGTGCAGGAGATATCCGCCTATCTGCCTTCGCCCGCCAAGCCATGAAAGCGCTCAACGTCGACGACAAGGATGAGAATCTCTACTTCCTGGAGACCGTCTTGCGGGCCTCCGGGTTTGAGGTTGTCAACGCTCACAACGGGGTCGAGGCGCTTGAGTATCTAAACACGGACAAGTTCGACCTGATCGTGTCCGACGTGCTCATGCCCCAGATGGACGGCTTCCAGTTTTGCCGCGAAGTGCGCAGGCGCCCCGAACTGGCAAAGGTTCCCTTTGTCTTCTACACCGGCAGCTACACCGACATGAAGGACGCCGAGCTGGCCATGCGGCTGGGCGCGACTCGCTACCTTCTCAAGCCCATGGAGCCGCACTCGCTTGCCGACGTGCTCCGCGACATCATGGATCAGGCCGCCAAAACGCCTGCCGCAGAACCACCGCTCCTGTCCGACGAAACCGACTACCTGCGCTCCTACAGCGAACGCCTGGTGCGCAAGCTTGAGGAAAAGGTGGAGCAATACGACGCACTTTCCAACCGGCTTCAAACGGCGTTCGACGAGAAAGTGAAGGAAGTGTCGGAACGCCTCCATGTGGAGGACACGCTGCGCCTCAACGAGGAACGCTACAGGGCCGTCGTGGGTTCGCTGGCGGAGGGAATTCTCCTCGTTGAGAAGACGGGGCAGATCGTTGCCTGCAACGATAGCGCCTCGCTTATTCTGAAGGTGCCACAAAACGAGATATTAGTCAGTTCCCTCGACCAGATGCTCTGGCGTTTTGTGCGCGATGACGGCACCGACATCCGTCCATCGGAAAATCCCATCAGGCTCTGCCTCGATACGGGTCGCCCCTTCGACCACATCGTCGTCGGCATGCCAAGCTTGGAAAAACCCACGATCTGGCTGTCGGCGAACGTGCGCCCCTGCATCAAGGAAATAGGCGGAAGTATTCTCATGGCAGTCATGTCGTTCACCGACATCACGGAAAAGAGACTGCTTGAAGAGAAGTTCCTGCGCACCCAGCGGCTTGAGAGCATCGGCATTCTCGCTGGCGGTGTGGCGCACGATCTCAACAACATCCTGGCGCCCATCCTCCTCGCCATCCCCATCGTGAGGATGCGGGTCGAGGATGCCCAGGGTCTCATGCTTCTCGACACGATCGAGGCCAGCGCGACGCGCGGAGCACAGGTGGTCCGGCAGATCCTCTCTTTCTCAAGAGGCCTGCGAACGGAGAAGATGACCATACAGGCCCGCCACCTGCTCAAGGAGATCGCTGAAATCACGCAGGAGACTTTCCCGCGCAACATCTCGATTGAGACGGACCTGCCGCGTACCCTCTGGCAGGTCGAAGCCGACACGACCCAGCTTCACCAGGTCTTCATGAACCTGTGCGTAAATGCCCGCGACGCCATGCCCAAGGGAGGAAACCTGACCTTGCAGGCGGAAAACGCGGAACTGAGGGATGCCGATGCCTCGCAAATTCCCGGATCGCGCCCCGGTCATTTTGTGAAGATTTCGATCAGTGACACGGGCACGGGCATGCCGCCGGATGTGCTCGCACGCCTCTTCGAGCCCTTTTTCACCACCAAAGACCCGGGGCACGGCACGGGATTGGGCCTCTCAACCGCCCGGAGCATCGTCAAGCAACACGAGGGATTCATCACCGTGGACAGCAAGCCCGGCGCAGGCTCGCGTTTCGATGTGTACCTGCCTGGCATACTGTCCGAGGAGGAGGACACTCCCGTCATGTCGAGGCACCTTCCCCACGGTTCGGGAGAGCTCATCCTGGTCGTGGACGACGAATTCGCATTGCGCCACATCAGCGAGAGCCTGCTCACCGCCCACGATTACCGGGTCATCACAGCCGACAGCGGCCAGCAGGGCCTAGCGCTGATGCGCGAGAACCAGCAGGACGTCGCCATGGCGATCACCGATCTCGTCATGCCCGGAATGAGCGGAGCGGAACTCATCCCCATGCTGCGAGGGATGAAACCTTCCCTGAAGATCGTTGCCATCAGCGGAACGGTCGCGACCGCCGGGGATGCCCATGCTCCGCCGGGAGTGATCGTTGATGCCTTCCTCAACAAACCGTTCGCGGCGGAAGAGCTTCTTCTCGTCGTGCACGAGGTGCTCGCCGAGAAAAAGTGAGGATCGCTCAAGCCGCCCGATGATTTTCCCCCGTCTCCTCATCTTCCTCCTCGGCCTGCTTGTTCTTGCGGGCTGCTCCACAATCGAGAACCGAATTCGGGATAATGCCGCGGAGTTCGCCTCTCTTGATCAAAGGACGCAGGAAAGAATCAAATCGGGAGTCCTCGAAGTCGGATATACCGAGCGGATGGCTTTCATGGTGCTGGGCGCTCCCGACGAGAAGACCGAGAAGCGCACGGCCAAGGGCATTGAGACGACGTGGATCTATCTGCGCGTCAGGGATCAATATGCAGGATCGGCAATCGGCCATTATCGCCGAGTCCATGTGCGGGATCCCAAGAGCGGCGAGATCATAACCTTCCTTAGGCCCGAATACGTGGATGTGTACCAGCGGGTCGAGGACGAACGACTGAGGGTCATCTTCCAAGACGGCAAGGTATCCGCCTTCGAGCAGGAGAAGAAGCGCTGAGGTCAGTGCGACGGCGAGACCGGGCACGGGTTCTTCGCCTCAGTGGTGCCGTGGTATTCTGCTCGAGAAAAACCGCAGCGACCGGCATTGACGATCCCCCGCGGCGTGGTTGCGATGGCTGCGTGGTTTTTCCTCCCAGACTCAGGGCGCTCAACTCCCGCAATTACCGGCTCTTCTTTGCCGGGCAATGGATCTCGCTCGTGGGGAATTGGATGACCACCACGGCAACGGTCTGGCTCGCCTATGAGATAACGCGCAGCCCGTTTGTGGCCGGTCTGCTCGCCTTCGCAAACCAGATACCCCTGCTGCTGCTCGCCCCGGTGGGAGGCCTCATCGGCGACCGGGCCGACAAACGGCAGATGCTGATCAAGATCCAGGCGATCTGCGCGCTGCTGTCCGCCGGCTTGGCGGCGGCGGTGTTTTGCGGCCAAGCCTCGGTATCCGCCCTTATAGCCTTCGCGACGATGCGCGGACTCATCAATGCCACCGAATATCCCACGCGACAGTCCTACATCATCAATCTGGTGGGCAGCAAAGACGACCTGCCCAATGCCATCGCTCTCAACTCGGCCATGTTCAATGTCGCCCGCCTGATCGGCCCCAGCGTGGCGGGAGCGATGATCATATTCTCGGGGCCGGCATGGTGCTTCATCTTGGATTCGCTGAGTTTCCTGGGTGCGATGGCGAGCCTGATGATGATACGCACGGCTGAACCGGCGCCGCGCACGAAGTCCAAGCATCCCATCGAGGAACTGCGCGATGGCCTGCGCTACGCCCGCAACCATCCCATGCTGAGGGCATCGCTTCTGCTGGTCTCCATCGTTTCCTTCTCCGGTTTCGCGGCGACGGTGCTCGCCCCCGTGTTTGCCAAGGATGTGTTCCATGGCGACGCCATGATGCTCGGCATCATCCTTTCGGCCATGGGAGTGGGAGCCCTGGCAAGCGCGCTGAGCCTGGGAAGCCGCATCAGTCCGGCAGGCCTGTCGCACTGGATCGAGAGAGGCGCTATATTGGTGGTCGTTGCGCAGATCGGCTTTGCGCTGAGCACCTCGGTTGTCATCTCCATCCTTTTTTTAATCATGAACGGGGCGGGAGTGGTGCTCGTGCTCGCAGGCAGCAACACTCTAATCCAGTCGCTGGTCGAGGATTCGATGCGCGGCCGTGTCATGGGTCTCTTCGTCATGGGACAGGGGTTCTACCCCTTGGGCAGCCTTATGATCGGCACGCTCGCGACCGCCTTCGGCGCGCGCTGGTCTGTCGGCATCTGCGCAACCATCACCTTGATCGCCGCCCTGATGTTCTATCGCATGGTTCGCCAGCAGAAGATGCAGCCCGCGACGAATTCCTGTTACATCGATGCGTCCCCTTCGGATTAAAGCGCCCTGCCGACCGATTGCCGGACGGCAAATGCTCGAATCGAAACATCATCCCCCGGCATGCTACTTTATGCACGGCCGATCGTCTTACTTATTTGATGTGATTCTCGCATCAAGGATGCTTTGAAGATTCTACACAGGCTTCTCATCGATCTTCATAGCACCCTGGCACTTCATCATGAAACAACCTTTCACTGCTTCACAGTGTACTTATGCTAAACCTTCATTATCTATCATGAAACTTCTCTCTGCTATTTTGATCTCCACTTCCCTTTGCGCTTGCATCCCAGCTCAGGCCGCAAACGAGTCCTCCCTGCCGCGTAGCGCGCCGGAGGCACAGGGCATATCGTCCGCCGCATTGATTACGCTCGCCGAGGAGGCATCGCAACCCATTTACGGGATGAACAGTCTGATGATCGTGCGCCACGGGCAGGTGGTGGCTGAGGGATGGTGGGCTCCCTATGCCGCAAGCGAGCCCCATGTCCTGTTTTCACTGAGCAAGAGCTTCACATCGACAGCCATCGGCATCGCTGCAGCCGAAGGCAAGCTGAGCATCGACGACCCCGTGCTGAAGTACTTCCCCGAAGACGCTCCCGAGCAACCCTCGAAAAACCTCAAGGAGATGCGGATCAGCGATCTGCTGAAAATGTCCACCGGCCAGCATAGCGAAGATATCGACAAGGTGAACTATTTCGGTCCGGAGCCGGCGACGAAACAGTTTCTCGCCCTTCCTGTCGTCCACAAGCCGGGAACGCTTTTCGTCTACAATACTCCTGCCAGCTACATGCTTTCGGCCATCGTGCAGAAGGCCACCGGGCAATCGACGCTCGACTATTTGCAGCCGCGCCTCTTTGCCCCGCTGGGAATCGAAAAGCCCGTCTGGGACGCGAGTCCGCAAGGCGTCTCCCTTGGAGGTTTCGGCCTGAATCTTCGCACTGAGGACATAGCCATGTTTGGCCAATTGCTCCTGCAGCAGGGCGAATGGCAGGGGAAGCGCATCCTTCCCGCCGCATGGGTGGAACTCGCCACTTCGCGACAGGCCTCCAACGGCAGCAATCCCGACAGCGACTGGGACCAGGGTTACGGATTCCAATTTTGGCGGTGCAGGAACGGTGCCTTCCGGGGGGACGGAGCTTTCGGCCAGTATTGCATCGTCATGCCTCAATGCGACACCGTGATCGCCATCACCAGCGGAACCAAGGATATGGGCGCCGTGCTGAACTTGCTTTGGAAACGTTTCCTGCCGGAGTTGCGCCCCGCCGCCCTGCCCGCGGATGAAACCTCTGCCGGCGCGCTGAAGCAGAAGCTCGCAGAACTGGCCCTGCCGCCCGTCAAGGGCGCCGCCACCTCGCCCATCGCCGCCAGCGTATCCGGAAAAACATTTCGCTTCCCCGAAAACCCCGACCATATCGAGGCAATCACGGTCAACTTCGACTCCGGCGGCATGAAATCGGTCGTACGCATCGCTGGAAAAGACTACTCGGTTTCCTCCGGCATGGGAGTATGGAACAAGACGGGGGAGCTTCCTTCAGACACGGGGCCAACCCCTATCGCCGCCAGCGGCGCCTGGACAAGCGACGACACCTACACAGCCAGGTTCTGCATGTATCGGACGCCATTCGTCCTCAACGTCAGCCTGCGCTTTGCCGATGGAAAACTGTTCTTGGAACAAGCCAGGAATGTCTCGTTCGGCGCGGCTCAAGATCTCAAGATTACCGGCAAGGCGGACTAGCAGATCCAGGATCATCCTAGAAAATGCAGAGGAATGGCCACAAAAAGGCACGAAAACTTCAGATGTGAATACCAAAGCTAAAAGGCGCCTATAGGCGCGCTATGAGCCAGGTCGAAGTTGCGGACACTTTTTGTGCCTTTTCGTGGCTATTCCTCCGTTGAATTCCAGCTCAAGTGGTCACGAACCACTTGGTCTCGGCGACCTTGGAGCGGGATGCTTCGATGCAGGGGAAAATCTCGTAGACGCTGCGGGCGACCGCGAACAGGTCGAGGTTTGAGGCCTTGTTGAACTTTTCATCGACCATGCGGGAAAAAAGACGCAGGAGATCGTCGTAAAAACCATCCTGGTTGAGAAATACGCAGGGTTTGTTCAGCACATTGAGCTGGCGGAGCGTGATGATCTCCAGGATCTCCTCGAGAGTGCCCCAGCCTCCGGGCAGCGCTACAAAGGCGTCAGCCCTCTCCTCCATGAGGAGCTTGCGCTGGCGCATGGTCTGAACGGAGATCAGTTCATCGGCTTCGGTGAAGGCAAGTTCCTTTGCCACCATGAACTCCGGGATGACACCGACGATGTGTCCGCCGGCGCCGCGCACTGCTCGAGCCAGGCGGCCCATCATGCCTACGCGCCCTCCGCCGTAAACCAAACCCCAGCCCTGCGCCACCATGGCGCGACCGAGAGCGTCGGCGGCGTCATAGTATTTCGGATCGAGACGATCGCTCGAAGCACAATAGACGCAGAGGAGTTTGGTCATGACGGAATAAAACGGCACAAACATGCCAGAATCCTGAAGCCGGAAGCCAGCAGGAAGTCGGCTGAATTGGCCACAGCGCGACAGAGCCGCAACCAAGAAGCCAGATGCCAGAAGCCGGAGGCCAGAAGACAGAAGCCAAAAGACAGCAAAGAAGTCGGAGATCGCCTATTCGAAAAACTCCCGCCTTCAATATGGTATGGCGGGCACGGTAGAGTCTTTGGGAAGTCGGGCGATCTGAGACGGCTTCGCCGCTACTGTGTGCAGTAGCGGCACTGTCCGACTGTGCTATTTCTGGCTTCCGGCTTCCGGCCTCTGGTCTCTGGCCTCTGTCTTCTGGTTCCTAGACGTAATCGCGGTATTCCGGCACGAAGACGCGGGAGCGAATATCGGCTTCGATATCGGCGGGGCGCTTGGCGCGGGCAAACCCTTCGCGGTATGCTTCCTCAACGACCGCAACGGCGATCTTGATCGAAACTTCGCGGATCTTCTGCAGCGAAGGAAAGATGCGTCCGATTGAAAGATCCTCCTTCTCCACGATCGAGGCGAGAGTCTGCGCAGCCTTCAGGAACATGCCGTCGGTGATCTGCGTGCATTCGCAGACCAGGGCTCCGAGCCCCACCCCGGGGAAGACATAGACGTTGTTGCCCTGACCCGGGACAAATGTCGTGCCCTTGTACGTAACCGGCGGGAAGGGACTTCCGCTGGCGAAGATGGCGCGACCATCGGACCACGCATAGGCTTCCTCGGCGGTGCATTCGGCCTTCGATGTGGGATTCGAAAGAGCAAAGATGATCGGACGCTTGTTGATCTTGGCCATGCTCTCGACGATGTCCTTCGTGAAGGCGTGAGGAGTCCCGGACACGCCGACGATGATGGTCGGACGGAGCGTTTCGACCGCCTCCTTGAGAGTGGGAATAAAGGCGCGATCATGGGCGAATGACACCTTGTGCTCGGCGAGTTTTCCGGGGCGGTTCTTGACGACGAGGCCCTGCGAATCGACAAACCAGCAGCGGGCCCGAGCCTGCTCCTTGGTGAGTCCTTCCTGCATGGCTGCTTCGACAAAGAGATCGGCAATGCCGGTGCCTGCCTCGCCCGCCCCCTGGAAAACGATCTTCTGTTCGCTGAGTTTGCCCCCAGTGAGGCGCAGGCCGGCGATGACGCCCGCGAGGGCAACGGAGGCAGTGCCCTGGATATCGTCGTTAAAACTGCATACCTTTGAGCGGTAGGTGTTCAATACGCGGAAGGCGTTGGTGTTGCCGAAATCCTCCCACTGAATCAGGCAGCGCGGATAGACGGAACACACCGCGTCGACAAACTCCTTGATAAAGGCATCGTACTCGGCGCCGCGAACGCGCTTCTGGTTGATGCCGATGTAGAGTGGATCCTCCAGCAACTTCGCGTTATCCGTGCCGACATCGAGCGTGATAGGCAGAGTGTAATAGGGGTGCAGACCGGCGCAGGCAGTGTATAGCGAAAGCTTGCCGACAGGGATGCCCATGCCGCAGGCGCCGAGATCGCCAAGACCGAGGATGCGCTCTCCATCCGTCACAACGATCATGCGGACGTCAATGGCATGCCAGTTGCGGAGGATCTCGGCGATGCGGCCGCGCTCGCGATAGCTGATGTAGAGACCGCGCGACCTGCGGAAAATGGCGCCGTATTCGAGACAGGCCTGTCCAACCGTCGGCGTATAGATGATCGGAATCATCTCCTCGGCATGTTCCTGCACCAGACGGTAGAATAGGGTCTCGTTGCGGTTCTGTAGCGTTGTGAGGAAGATATACTTCTCCAAGGGATCGGTCTTGCGACGGAAGTTGCCCAAGGTGCGCTTCACCTGTTCATCGATCGAAAATATCCTCGGGGGCAACAGGCCACGCAGGCCGAGCGCATCACGTTCAGCCTCCGTAAATGCCGTGCCCTTGTTCAGCAGCGAATTATTAAGGAGCTCTCTCCCGCGGGGGAACATGGGGCCGCCATGGGATAAAAGGCCGTGATCTATGGGATTCCTTGTCATAAATATAAGCCGCGCGATGCAAGCTAACGGTGTGTCATTAGCAAGTGTTGTTTTTGCATCCTCCCGGCATGAACCACGGTGATTACATTGTTGGAACAATGCCAATCAGATGCGCTGCAAAGTCGTAACGCATTCCAGATGGCGGGTCTGAGGAAAAAGATCGAAAGGCTGGACGGCGGAAGGCTGGTATCCTGCCTGCAGGAAATGCTTAAGATCGCGTGTCTGCGTAGCGGGGTCGCAAGACACGTAAACCACTCCGCGAGGCTTGAAGGCAAACAGTTGCGTGAGAAACGACTCGTCGCATCCCTTCCTCGGCGGATCGATCACCACCACGGTGTCTTCCGGGGGGAAGCCGATGCCGGAGAAGATGGCGGAGGCATCGCCTGCGAGGAAACTGACGTTGCCGATGCCATTGGCAGCGGCGTTGGCCCGGGCGAAATCCACGGAGCTCGCACTGATCTCCACGCCGGCCACGCGCTCGAAGGATGCCGCGGCGGAAAGGGCGAAGAGCCCGCTGCCGCAATAGGCGTCGATGAGGTAGCGCGCACCGCAGGCGGCCGCCTGCTCCCTCACGTGGCGCGTGAAGGCCGGCAGGATGAACGGATTGTTCTGGAAGAAATCGCGTGCAAGGAAACGCAGGCGGAGGTCCCCCACACACTCAGTGATGACGGCCTCATGATCGACGCTCACTTCCCCCGAAGCCTCCCGCAGCAACAAGGTGGCCCCGCGCTTGAATTCGCCCGCGGCATGCCGCCGCCTAACCTCGACACGCAGTTCCCCGAGCCGGGCATTGATGGCATCCGTCGCGATCTCGCAGCGCGGAACGTCCACCAGATCGAAACGGGATCCCTGGCGCAGAAATCCGATGGGGAGACTGGCGGCTTCAGCGGCAGGATCGGAGGATGAGGCCTCGCTGCGGGCCTTTCCACAGTTGAAATGGGGCGTGATCTTGGAGCGGTAGCCGTATTCGCGCGGCGAACCGATGACCGGATTCACGGGATGCACGATGCCCGCCATGTGCTGCAACAACTCCTCCACCTGGCGCCGCTTCCATGAAAGCTGCTCCGCATAGGAGAGATGTTGATACTGACAGCCCCCGCAGCGCCCGTAGAGCCCGCACCGGGGTTCCACCCGCACCGGCGACGGACGGAGCACCTCGAGGAGGTCGGCCTCCGAGAAATTCTTGTGATTGCGGTACACCCGCACCCGCACCCGCTCCCCCGGCAGCGCAAAGGGCACCATGACGACCCAGCCCCCGGCTCCAGTTTCTTCAAGGCTCGCAGCCTCAGCCTCCCGGCATCCGGCCTCCGG
>JBAZHQ010000014.1:0-19547 GCA_041652235.1 Opitutaceae bacterium
AGTCCGAGTCGCGGATCGTTCCGAGCGGAGGCAAGCTTTCCATCGTGCTCGGCGCGGATCACGCAAAGACGGGCGGCACTGTTTTGCGCGCCGCTCCGCTTGCAGGAAGCGCCACCGGTCCCTCCGGCGAATTGCCTGTCATCGTGGGCGCGCCCGTCGTCACCGCCGCACAGACACAGTTGAGCGGCACGGGGGGAACCATCACGGCGCAAGTCGGCGCGGGCGCGTTGACCGGCACCGGCCTCACCTTCGATGCGGCGCTCGTCGTCGATGGCGCATGGGGAACACCCGTCCCTGTCACTCAGGGAAGCGCCAGCCTTTCGTTCGCAAGCGGCGCAAAGGCGTGCTCGGTCGCAGTGCGCGCTCGCTCGGCCTCGGCCACCGGACCCTGGTCGGCGCTCGTTCCAGCCCCTATCGCCTTGCCGGCGCTCTCGGCGAGTTACGCGGACGGAAAGCTGCGCGTCTCCTGGACGGGCGTTGCGGGAGGGCAATATGGCATCCAGATCATAGATACGCGGACCGGCGGCTGCCTTGCGAGCGCGCTGGCCAGGGAACTCGGCGCTTCCTTCGATCTCGCGCCTGACGCAGCGGCCACCTGCGAGGCGCGCGTGGCGGAAATCTCGGGTGTCGCCACCGGGCCGACGGGGAGTCTGCCGCTGGTGGTTCGCGGATGCGCGATCACCGCGATATCCGCCGATGCGAACCGCAAGATAACGTTCAGCTGGCAGGGGCCCGCGGCCACGCCGGGCATCACATGGTTCGAGCCCGTCCTCCAATGGACGGGCGGGGAGAAAGCCCTCGACCGGCTGCCAGCGGGCGCCACGAGCGGATCCTTCGATCTGCCGGCTGGAGTTCCCAACGGCGCTTCCCTGGCTATCCGCGCCCTGGCCGCCGCCTCCTCCGGTCCGCTCGGCAACGCCATGCCGGTGCTGATAGATGCGCCCTCCGGGCTTGCCATGAGCTTCGACGGTTTCTCGTTGTCGTGCTCCTGGAGCGCGCCTGCGGACGAGCGGATCGACGGTTTTGCCGCCGCGATCTCGATCGATGGGCAGGACCCGGTGATCATGCGAGTCAAGGAACCGGCGCTGCGCTACACGCTCGCGCCCAAGTCGGCGACGAGTCTCTCGGTGACCGTAGCCGCGACGTCGGGTTGCGGTAGCGGCCCGGCCTGCGGCGCCGTCCAGGCGATCGTGAAAAATCCGGTTATAACGTCGGCAGACTACGACGGCTCGGTCCTGAAACTTGGATGGACACCCGTCCAGGACGCCACGGCGAAGGGCTATCGGCTCTCGCTGCTAAGCGGCGCGATAGTCTGCGGTGAGGCGAGTTTCGGAGGCACAACCGGAGTCATGCCCGTGGCTCCGGCGCCGATCGCCCTGCAATTGCAGGCGTTTGGCGACCGCACTCTCGGGCCTTGTTCGCCGACCTCCACCGCGCTTGTCACGACAGCCCCGGTGCTCGCCTCGATGGCGGTCGATCCCGACGGCGGAGACCTGACCGTCTCGTGGAGCGCAGTACCCGCCGCCGAGGCGTATCAGGTGGAAGTCCGCGGCAGGTTCGAGGCCCCCTACAAGAAACGCGCAACCGGCACCACCTGCACCATTCCGGCCGACTCGATCAAAAGCGGAGGCGTGCTGCAGGTTCTGGCAAGGGGGACGCTGGGAGGCGCAGGAGACCCGGTGACCGGGCCATGGTCGGCCCCATCCCTTCTCGTCGCCTTGCCGCCGCAAAATGTGGCGGTAGATTACGACGGCCGGCAGGCGGTCGTGACCTGGGATCCCGTGCCATGCCCGGAAGTCAACGCCTATCAGGTGAACCTTTTCGGCGGGAGCAAAACTGCCTCCTGGCGCACCAACGCCACCTCGCTTCTCCTGACCGGCCCCTTCGATGCTGGCGTCGCGTACACCGTTTCCGTCCAGCCTGTGGGCGGCGGAGCGGCTGGGAAAGCCTCTGTCAAAACGCAGCTTTTCGCGCCCGGTCTCTATCTTTCCACCGACAAGACGAAGTCGTCTTACCTGGCGCCATCCCAGGATTCGGCGATGTCCGCCTATGACATCACGGTATACCTTCCCAACCTGTTCGCCACGCCGGTTTCCGAGGGACTTCCGGCCACGCCGCCTTTCGTGATGGCAAAGGCGCAGGCTCCGTTTGCCTACACGCTGACGATCCCCGCATCGAGCGATGCGTGGAAGTTCGGCGCCGAGCCGGTGCGTGCGGCGATCAAGCAGGCGTATGCGAAGCTGCTTGTCGACCTGATGAAGCTCGGGCTGACCCCGCTCGGGTGGAACATGCTTCAGGACGCCATCGCAAGGGCGATGCCGCAGACCTTCGCCGAGACGCTGCTCTATGAGTTCGGCTTCCGGGCGGAGGACGGGGTGGCCGATCTCAAGCCCGGCATGATCCTCCGAGCGGAGTATTCGGGATACCAATACCTAGGGCCGAATCAGCCGAGCAGCGCCTTCATAAACGGCTACCTGGGCACGCTGGGCGCGGAATACGACATAGGGTCCTTCGTGGATTCCAACGGCTCCTGGCTGACGGGCTTCGATTCCTTCCTGGCGCGCATTTGCGAGAGCGGGACCAAGGTGCCGACGCCAAAGACAATACAGGACAAAACCATGGGAGGCTGCGGACTCGTCGATCTGAACTACAGCCAATTCCGCCAGCCCTTCGTGAGACTTGTGTATCCGCCAAACGTCCTGCCCCAGGATACCAGCGGAAACCCGAATCCCGCCTTCAACGCGGCGCTGGTGGCGGCCGCGGACTATGCAACGCTGGAAGTCGCCACGGGCAACCTGAGGAACGCCCAGCCGATCACCTCCGGCGCCGCGGTGCTTTACCTGCGCGGACGCGCCACGCTGACGGCCTGCCTCCGCGTCTGGGTGGACGGCGCGCCAAACGTGGTGCCGGTCGGCACGACGCTGTGCAATCTCCTCGAAGGCATGGGCAGCAGGCCGCCTCCGGTAAGCGGAGTCCCCTTGCAGGGCATCCGTCTCGAGCGCGCGACAGGCGCCGCCGTTCTCGATGCCGCGTCGGGAACGTCCGGATACAAAGTCGGCGGCGGGCGTCGAATCCGCCTCGACTGGCGCGCGGGCGCGGCCGCCGATGCGGCGCCCGGCTGGCTGTCGCTGCCCCTGTTCCCCGGAGACCGCATCCGCACATCGTTTGGAGGCAACTCATGAGCACACCCGAACCAGGCTTCGAGCGTCTGACCGGAACGGATCTGTTCTGGCTCTCCGCGTCGGGCAAGACGATCGGCTTCCAGTGCTCTCCCGGAGCGGTGATCGGCGACACGCCCGCGCTCAAGGATACTTGGGGAGACCAGGGCGGCATCTACCTGTTCCTGGGCTCCTCTCCCGCCGACGAAAAGGCCTTCGCGGCCGCTTTGCCTGGCTATCTCAGGAAAATGGGCTGGCCCAAGGGACCGCGATTTCTTTGGTTGCGGAATCCGGGCGCGCCCGCCGGGTCATGGGACGGAATGACCTTGGATATGACCCTGTCCGGCGGTGTCTGGCGTGTGCGCCAGCGCTGCGATTTCGTGTTTGGAAGCTATATCGTCGCCGTCACGGGGGGCGCGGTCGCCACGCTGGCCGGCGAGGCTCAGGGCTGGGGTTTCGCGTTCTCGAAGGATGCGGAAAAGACGGAGCCTCCGCCCGTCGCAATGTTCTTCGCCCCCGGCGGTTCCTACGACACCGGGAGCGGCCAGTTGAGGCTGCCGCTCACGGGAACGACCGTCGGCTGCTGGCGGTTCGAGCTCTCCCTGACGCACGGCGCGGAGTCCGAGACGGACTTCGACCGGCTGCACGCAGGCATACGTTTCTTCTATCCGGAAAGGGAAGCTGCCCTGGCGAATGCCGAATCGGACACGGAGGATTCCGGGAAAACCGCAAGCACCGTGCGCTCTCTCGTGCTCAAGACCCTGCTGCAGCCCGCGAAACCGGCGATTTCACTCAGCGTCGCGGCCGATGTTCTGAAGCCGCTCGACCCGGAGCGCACACACCTCGCCTTTTTTCCCGAGGGTGGCGGCACGGGGCCCGGAACCTTCGATTCCACATTTGCGACGGCCCGCGGGTATGGCGTCAAGCTCACGCCCCAGCCGGCTTCGCCAACGCAGCCGGATGCCCGGCTGGTTTTTGCGAAACAACCTCTTTTCACAGGAAGCGACGGAGACGTCCCCTACGACTATTACCTGACCCCGCAGGGAGCCTTTGAAATCACGTGGTCGGAGACGGATGCCGCTGCGGCGGCGGCAAACGCTGCGGCAGACGAGATACAAAGGCTCCTGTGCGGAACCTCGGGCATCGAATACCTCGGCATCCCGGCGGACGCCCAGGGGTGTATCGTCTTCGTGCCCGGACGAGCGGCCTACTCAGATCTTGTGCCCATCACCGATCCCTCGGTGTCGCCTCTCAACGCGCTTGGCACGACGTCGTGGACATACCTCAGCCTCCTCGGAACCAAGAAGGCGAAATACTACGCGCAGGCCGAAAACGCGCCGGTCTATCAGGCTGGCGTCGCCACGGCGGAAAACGCGACCCGGACCAACCTCGGCAGCGAGTTTCTTTCTTTCCTCGAACTTCCCACGGTCGAGCTTCCGTCCAGTCAGGGCCAGACCGCCTTTCCCATGGCTCCCTATCGCGGCCTTCCGGCAGACGACGTGGCGGCGGCGCTCGTTGTCGAAGCCGCCGCGATCGCCCCCGCCCGCCGGCGGGAACTGCGTGCGATCACCAGGCAGGCTTGGGAAAACCCAGCGGTGGGCGGCCTCGCCAAACTGGCGGCGACGCCCACGGCAAAGACAGGAGTGACGCAACAAGGGCTCGGTATAGGCGTGGCCGAGGACGGCATGACGTGGACCTGGCTTGGCATCGCGAGCCAGGGAACATCGTCCGGCAGCAAGCCGAACCTGTGCTTCACCGCCGTCGGCGGAGCCTTCCGCCAGGCGATCCAGACCAACCGATTGTTCTTTGTGTCCACGAACGCGGACACCTTCATGAAAAGCGCCTCGGTGTCGTATCAACTCACTGCGGGAGGCATCGAAGACGTGAGGGCGGAGAAAAAGGTGCCCCAGGAGATCGTCGATGCTGTGGCCCTCTACTTCCAGACCGCGAAGTATCCCGTTTACCAGACCGAGGACGAATTCACCGCAGCCCTGCACAGCGCCTCGCCGGGCGCCGACCCATATGCAGTTGATTTCGAACGCGTTGCGGGCCTTCTCACGCCCACGATCGAAGACTGGTGCTTCCAGATGTCGCCGCGCAACTGGTCCAATCCGGACCGGGTCTCCCGAAAGAATGCCATTGTCGTGTGGAAGTTCTGCCGGGGAAGAACGCTGCGGAGTCTGGCGTCCGACGTGAGCTCGTGGAGCTGGCCTGAGGCGGGCATCCAGCCTGGCGGCACCGCGGCAGACACATCCAAGGAACTGATCGAAATATTCAAGGACTCGGAAGAATCCTACCTGCGCACCAGCGGCGGCGGGCGTCAGTCGCCCTACGCCGATTTCATCAGGCTGCTCGACGATCCGGACTGGAGCGGAATCATCGCGTTCAGCGTCGATGTGCCTCTGAGAACGTTGCCGGAGCCCCTGCAGGTGCTGGCGGTCGGCATCGATAAAAATCGTTTCTACGCCCACCACGTGGGTTTCAACATCACGCCGTTCGGGGCCGATCAGGGCACCCTCGTCTTCGGCAAGACCTCCATGTTCGGCCTGATCGACTACCAGGACACGGTGGACCAGTTTTTTTCGAAGGATGTCTATTACGCGTTCAAGGTCCTGAGGCTCACGGTGGGCTTCCGGAACTCGGCGATGGCCAGCTTCTCAAGCCAGGTGGAGTTGTTAATCAACCGCCTCTTCGGCGGGGTCGTGTGCATCAATCCGACGGATCACGGCAACAACGTGATCCTGGACGGCGTGTACCAGTCGCATCCCTCGGCGGACGGGCAGACGCACGGCACCTATGTGTTCTCGATGGTGAATCAGAACAACCTTCAGATCGCCGACACGGCCCTGCGCCTCGTCGTGCTCCGCTCCACGCAGCTCGCCACAGCCAAGCCGGCCAACGCCGACGATCCCAAGGCAAAGGTCGTCGGAACCTTCCAATTGGGCGGAGACCTGCACTTTTTCGAGAACAAGGAAGCGGATCTGTTCTCCTTCGGTTCTGCCGTGGAGGACGCAGTGCAGGTCGGGAAGGATTCCGCCGCGCTCGCCCTTGCGGGCGCCGGAGATGAAACCGAGCCAAGCCAGAGCCGCCTGCGCTTCGCCAACCTGGGAATCGCCATGGTCTTCAGCCTGAGCGAGCGCATCCCCTCGTTCTCGCTCGTCACGGAGACGCTTTCGTTCGACTCCGCCAACAGCATTGCCCGCCCCAACTCGCTGTTCGCGCGGTTCCCCCTGAAGATCGCGGGACTGCTGGCGACGCCCGATCCGGGCAAGCCCGGGGCGACGCCCGAAGCCGCCAAGGAAAGCGCGCAGATGCCGGAGAGCATGGGCTTCGCCGCCATCGACGCCCCGATCCAGCAGGCCCGGCTCGCCGATCCCTGGTACGGACTGCTCTTCGACATCGACCTCGGCACGCTCGGCTCGCTCGCCGGGAGCCTGGGAATCACGCTGCGGCTGCTCCTCGGCTGGAGCGGCGGCGGAACGCGGAACGAGCCCGCGGTCTGCGTGGCCGTGAAGCTGCCCGGGATGAAGGAAACCCTGGGCGTGGAACTTCCCCTGCAGGGCGTCATAAGCCTCGGGTTCCGCACCATCCAGCTTGTGTCGATCACGCAGGGCGGACAGCGGCAGTACCTGCTCCGCTTCCGAGACTTCGCCTTGCGCTTCCTCGGCCTGTCGTTTCCACCCGGATACAACAACATCGTCCTGTTCGCGAACCCCGACCAGAGTTCCAACACGAAGCTCGGGTGGTACGCGGCCTATTCGGCCGAAAAGGACAAGAAGAAGGAGAAGAAGACCTCGCGCAATTCCCTGCGCCTCGCGGCGCGGCAGCGGACCGCGCCCATGCTTTCCAAACCGGTGTCCAGAAAGGAGGCCGCGCCATGAGCGACTGGAAAAAAATCCAATTGGTCGCCCTGCACACCGATCAGGGGATGGGCAATCTCGTGAAGATTTATACCGAGGTGATGGGCAGCGTCGTTCTCACAAATCTGGTCATCGCGGACCTTGGTTCCGAATCCAGACGCAAACGTTATGCCGGCGATGCGGTCGACGACATCATGGCGGCATTGAAGGAGATGGAAGACGATTACGGACATGTCGGCATAGACATGATCTGCATCTCGCATCAGGACTACGATCACTGGAGCCTGTTTACCGACCTTAGGGAAAAAATCGGCGTAAAATACCCCTCCTTGACGGTCAACAAGCTGATCACCGGCGGGCAGCGATGGAAATCCGACGCTCTGGCCGAGATCAAAGCCCTGGAAAAGGCGTTCAAAGTTGGATGCGAGGTGTTTTCCAGGGCCTGCAGCGACTACGATTCTCCTCTTGTGGGCGCTCGGGAATTTTATGCTATTGCAGGCGTTAAGTTCCGTGTTCTCGCAGCCAACAGTCCGACGACGCGCGGCTCGGAAGACCTTGTGCGCAACGGCACATCGGCAGTCGTCGTCGTGGAAGCCGGAACCAACAAGTTCATCCTCCCCGGCGACGCAACCGCAGACACCGTCGCCTTCATCAACAACATACTCCAAGGGTGGCTGGACAACGGGAAGCCGAATCCAATCTTGCCCTGCTATGTGCTTTCCGCGCCCCACCATGGGGCGCTGCGCACGCTCGCGGATAACTTCACGACCAGCAATCCGCAACTGAGCCTGGCCACAAAGTTTGCCGACCTGACGCGGCCCGAATGCATCGCGGCAAGCGCGGGCTGGCTTTCGAGCTTTCACCATCCGTTCAAACGCGTGCTCAATCTCCTGGGAGCCCACGCGGTGATCGGGGAAACCGAACATGACTACGTGCAATACGACGACGAGGTGTGGCCGAAAGCGTGGGAGTGCGTTCCGAAATCCAAGAAGAAGATTTACACGACGATCCTGAGCCTCACAGATCCGCCGCAGCGGACGAGTTGGACTTTTTCATTGCAGTCCAGCGGCATAAACGCGGCGAACATGCAAGGATATCCCGCGGCGGTTGTGCCTGCGCCGGGGCGGCTCATAGCGCTGCCTGCCAAGCTTCTGAACTCCTCGCTTCCTCAAACCAACGCACGGGGGCAATAGCCTATGTCGTTACAAAGCATATACGACCAACTCAATGCCGCCTTGCACCAAGGTGTCATCGATCTTGCCTGGGACACCGCAACCGGACTCGACGGCGCTCTGCGTCCCATCGGCCTGGGAGAACACGACGCCTTGCATCTCACCGGTGGCCTGCTGACCCTCGGCGCCGACTCCGTATTGCTTGCGGGCACCTCCACCTGGCGAAACAGCGCCTGGACAACTTCGCTTACCGGACGGGATCAGAAGGGAAGCAACCATTTCACCTTGGTGCTGCAGGGCGCAGCCGGGGGCGGTCCCTGGACGTTCTCCGTCTCCTTCGACAATCTGCCTCAGACTCGCCGCATACAGGAAAACGGCAGCCTGGCGCTTACTCCATCAATCCTTAACCCGTTGGTCGTCGAAGTACCGCAGGTCACGAGCGTCACCGGCACGGCAACCGCGGCATTTGAGGGATGGTTGAACCTCGCCGGGAGCATTATTGAGAAATATGCCGTCTATCTGGGCAACTCCAGGCTTCGGCTGAGCGGGACATTCAATCTTTCCGATCCGGCCAAGCCCGATCTGGATTTGAAGGCGACCGAGGCAGGCCTTTGGCTATGCACGCACATTCCCGACAATACCGCCCTCGACAGCGGCCTCACCATGTCGGGTGTTTCACTTTACCTCAGGATAGAGATTGGCACTCAGTCTCCCAATGTCGCTTATGTGACGGCGCCTCTGCTGCAAGGGGACAGTGTCTGGCCTCTGGGCGTTGAGTTCGATCCGGTCCTGACCCTTGAGGACGGCATCCGGGGTGTTCTTGCGTTTTTCGGGAGCGACAACGTCGGGTTGTTCTCCTTCCCGGAGTCGCTTTCGGTGTTGAAGGAATTCGGCATCGGCGGCGTCGAGGCTGGAATCGTTCCGCCCTTGGGAGGCAGAAGCCTGGGCATGAAGTATGCCTCGATCCAGCTACGCTCTAAAAACAAGGAGCAGCAGCAGTCTTGGAATCCATCCATTCCGTTCGTCAAAATTCGGGAATTCGGAACCGGCTGGGTCTTCCACTGGTATGGCAGCGAAACCTTCGTGACCGGGAACGTATGGGGGAAGCTCAGGTTCTTCGAAGGCTCCAGAATCCCAGTGAACATCACGGTGGCCGCCAGCATTCCCGACTTCGACATCGAGGGCCGCACCGATGGCGACATCGAGATCCCCCTGGCGGACTTGATGAAGGAATACCTTGGCGGCAGCACGGGGCTGCTGCCCACGTCGCTCACCATCAAGCAAGCCAGCATCCTGGCCTCGCCCAAATACCAGACTTATCAGGCCAGCCTCATGGTGGACAGCGTGTGGCCGCTGAAAATCAACGATGTCACCTTCAACCTCGACCGCATTATCGCCGAGATTCTGGTCACCCAGGCGAAGGTCACCGGCAGCGTTCAGGGCTTCGTTTCGGTCATCGTCCCCGACAAGGGAGAAACCGTCACCAAGGCCGTCTTCATCGCCGAGGCTGCCTATCGCGGCGACGGCATCTGGGTGTTCCAGGGAGGACTCGCCGAGGGCACGCTCTCCGTTCTCGATTTCGCCTTTGGGTTGATCGGCTGGAAGCCCACGGTGGACCTGCCCCGCATCGATCTCACAAAGCTCTGGCTCAGCTACGAGACATCCGAGGGGAATCCCTATTCCGCGGAAGGAGCGCTTGCTATCCGCTGGACCCCAAAACTGCTCGGGCTGACGCTGTCGCTCGACGCAGAGGCCCGCGTGGCCTACCGGAAAAAGACAAACGCCACGGACCACGCGCTTGCGCTCGCCTCGCCGCGACGCCTGGGCGCCGCCAATGACCCGGCAATGATCTACGAAGGCGCCGTGTCCGGCACCTTCAAGGTCAACCAGCTCGCCATCACCGCGGGCCTGTCGTTTGTGGACAAGGAGACCGTCTATCTCTTCGAGATCGTTTTCGGAAAGTTCGGCATCCGCGCCGTGACCCAATGGGTGGACGACAAGAAGCGCTCTGAGGCGGGAAACCTGTCCGTCACGACGGTCGGGGAAGGAGGAGGCCGCCACCAGATCCTCGTCATATCGCTGAAGGACCTGACCCTGGGCGAGATCGTCGAGTACCTGATCAACCTGGCGAATCCAAATCTCAACTACCATCTGGAGGCCCCCTGGAGCGTCCTCAACAGCATCAACCTCTCGCGGTTCTCCCTGCTGATAGATCCCACCGAGCAGACCATCACCCTGACCTACAGGGTTGACCTGGACCTGGGCTTCATGTCGGTGAAGACCGTCGGGCTCCTCTACGACCGGTCCTCCGGAAACGGAACGGTGAAATTCGTGCTCACCGGCCGCCTCCTGGAGAAGGAATACGATTCCGGCAACGAGCTGAAATGGGACGCCATGAATGAGGATCCTCCGAGCATCCCCGGCCAGGGCGGCCAGCTCTTCGAGCTTCGCTACCTGGGCCTCGGGCAGCACATCACGCTTTCCAAGCTCACCCAGTACGATTCCATCCTCCAGGTGATCGACGAGCTGCGGCATGAGATGCAGCCGGTGACCGATCCGAAGGTCAATCCGCTCACGCAGAGCGAGATGATCTTCGATCCCTCCAGCCAGTGGATGTTCGGCATCGACTGCACGGTGATGGACACCGTCAGGCTTGCCCTTGTGATGCACGACTCCGACCTCTACGGCCTCGTGGTCGCCCTGAGCGGAAAGGACGCCGGTTCGCTTTCCGGGCTGGATTTCGAGCTCCTGTACAAGAAAGTCACGGACAACATCGGCGTCTTCCGCGTGCGCCTCCAGGTGCCGGACGCCTTCCGCCAGCTGCAGTTCGGCTACGTCTCCATCACGCTCGGGATCATCACGGTCGACATCTTCACAAACGGGAACTTCCTCGTCGACCTCGGGTTCCCCCATAATCACGACTTCTCGGTCTCGTTCGGCCTGCAGGCGGGCATCTTTATCGGAAGCGGCGGCCTGTACTTCGGGCTGCTCGACGGCTCCACGTCAAAACGCGTGCCGGCGATCACGAACGGCACGTTCTCTCCCGTCCTGGAGCTGGGCATCGGCGTCGCCGTCGGCGTCGGACGCACCTTCAATGCGGGACCGCTCCGCGCGGGGCTCTACGTGGAGATGGTTGCCATCTTCGAGGGTGTGTTCGGCTGGTTCCACCCGAAGGACGCAGCCGCCGACACTGCCCTTTACTACTGGTGCCGCGCCTCGGCGGGCATCATGGGAAAACTATACGGAGAGATCGACTTCAAGATCATCCACGTATCCGTGAGCCTCGAGGCTCACGCGATTGTGACCGTCACGTTCGCCGCATATCAGGAAACGCTGGTGGAGCTGGATATCGGCGTCGAGGTCCACGCCTCGGTGCGGATTCTGTTCATCAAGATTTCCTTCAGCTTCGAGCTTCGCCTCACGACGTCGTTCACGATCGGCGAGAACCAGCAGGCCCCCTGGATACTGGCTCCCGACCAAAGCGGGCGCAGCCGCGAACGCCTGCTCTCCAACAGCACGCCGCCGCGCCGCCGCAATCCCTCGCAGGTGCGGACGCTCACGCACCGCCAGTTCCTGCAGGCCCGCCGGAATGCCAGGATGCTGCGCGGCCTCAACGACCCGGACAACGGCTACGACCTGCACTGGCGTACGGACATCAATGTCTTCCCGGACGGCCAGGTGCATCCCGTGGGCGCCAAGATGCTGCCCGCCTACGCCATCGACAAGGTGCCGGTGCAATGGCCGCAACAGCTGCTTTCCTCGGAGGCTTCCACGCAGTATCGCCTCGCCTTCCTCCTGATGGTCGACTGCGGCGTTCCTCCCTCGGCGAAATCGATCAAGGAGACCCGTTCCCTCACGACGGATCACCTTGCCGCCGCCGCGACGCTGGCTGACATCCCCTTCAACGTGATGTCGGAGGCAATGCTCCGCTGGGCTTTGGCAGCCCTCGACCTCGACCCCGTTCACGGGACCGTGACGGCCGGGCAGCTTATCGAGCTCTCCCGCCAACTCGAGATGTCCGAGACCGAGACCCAGGGGTTCAGCCTAGCCACGCTGGGCGCCTTTTTCCTGAAGAACCTCGAGTTCCGAATCAGCGGCATTCCCCAGGGCGATGCCGGAGACTCGTCCGGAGCCGCCTTCCCCGTGCCGCCATGCCTGGGGTGGGATTCCGATTCCGGGGTTCCCGACCCGCTCGCCCGGCGCTTCATCTCCTACCAGCCCGTGGATGCGATCTACGAACAGGAGGTGCGCGACTATTTCAAGAGGCTCTCGACAGCTCCTGCGCGACAGGCGACGGGGGATCAGTCTGCTTCCCGCAACGACGCATCGGAGTCCATGGCGACTTTCGTCTTCCGCGACTATTTCCTGCTTGTGACCAAGACCGTGGTACAGGCTGCGACGGACACGATGGCTTCCTTCCCCCACTCCTTGGCGGACAAGGAAACCCTCCAGGGCATCTCCGATCTCTTCCCGGCCATCACGGCCGGTTACGTGAAGTGCGAGGGGGACACGGTCGATCAAGTCGCCCATTTCTTTGGATACTCGGCGGCGGAACTGCTCGCCCTCAATCCCACCCTCGCCAAGACCCTCGAGGATGCGGCCGTCGGTTCCTCGATCGCCGTGAAGCTCGGTGTCACGCCGGAGAGCATTGCCGCTGCCAATCCGGACTGGCCGCTGAAGTCCGGTCTGAGCCTCGCCCTGGGCGATGTGCTTCACCAAGTCGCCAATGGCGACACGCTAAGCGCGCTGGCCGCCAAGTTCGGCGCCGATTACAACGCCTGGTTGCAAAGCGATGCTGTCCTTGCCCAACTGCGCCTGCTCAAGGCCGGCGCAGCCTTCACGGTGCCCGCTTCGGCCTTTGACAACGCGCAACGTTCCGGACGCGACCTGATCGCAGCCCTGATCTTCGTCCGCCTGAGGGGCGTGTCCGACGTGCATCTGGCCGACAGCCAGGGCGTCCCCCTGATCGAGTGGTACTCCCAGGCGATCGCGACGCTCAACGAGATCGACGAGAGCAAGCCTCTGCCTGCGGAAGTCAAGGTGCCCCGGAGTTTCGATGTGATGTCGGATACGCTCGTGTGGAAGAGCCTTCCGGGCGACACGATCTGGAGCATCGCGGCCTATTTTGCGCTGCTGCAGAATCCGGGCAGCAGTCCGGAGTTCGCAGCGTTCCTGGAGCAGGTGCGCGCGCTCAATCCCGGGGCCGATCCCCTCCCGCGGATACTGTTCCCGGAGACAGCCAGCACGGTCCTCGAAGGGGAAATGCTCTCCTTGATCGCGCTCCGCTTGCCTCTTCTGCTCCCCGACCCGGAACATGCGGGCCAATACCTCGGCGCACCGGAGTCTTTCCGGCGCCTCGTCGCAAACGCGACGATTCTGGCACCCCTCGCCATCCTTTCCATCCCTGGCTGCAAGGTGGACACGAAAGACGGGCAGACCCTTTCCACCTTCGCCCAGCTCTACGACCTTTCACTTGAGGAAGTCGGCCTGCGTCTCGCCACCGTCGAGAACCTGCTGGCCGCGCAAGCCGGAAAAACCCTCGCGATCCCGCATCCGGCGTCGATCAAGATATCCGACTTGGTTCCCGCAGTCCTCGGCAATCATGCCTCTACCATCAGCGGTCAGGTATCCCGATTCCTGCTCAGCGGTTTGCGCATCCCCGCGCCTGAGCTGAGTGACGGGCATTACCATGCCAGCGGCCCCATGACCGGCCTGTACGAGCTTTCCGGACAGCAGATTCCCGGACCCGCGCCATTGCCCGAACTCGAGCCCGAGCCGGCTCCGGTGCGCCTGCGTATCACGGTCAAGAATTTCGATCCGAACGTGTCGTGGATGCGCCTGTACGACTCCGTCGCGCTTGCCGATGAGTCGTCGCTCGACGGCTCGCTGCTCGCGCTGAACAGGGGCCTGTCCGGCCGCAACGGGCCGTTCAAGGGCCTGGTCGCCCTTGCTGCCGAGGCCGACGCACTCGTCTTCGCGTTCACCGACGACGATCTGCGCGCCAACTATCCCGATACGCAGCTTCTGCCCCAGTTCGTGCGGACGCCGCAACCCCTTCCTCTGTACAAGGAGTTGCCGGTGCGGCACGGGCTGCAGCAGCGCATCTTCTGGCAGACGACGGAAACGCTTTCCCTCCCAAATCCGCTCCATTCGACAGTGCCCCTCTCGGGCGCGCCCAGCCTGTTTCTGTTCACCGATAATCTCATGGCGGCCGCCGTCGCCTACCCCGGCAACACATTTTCGCTCATGCAGGTCGACCCGCAGACGGGGCCCTCGGCCCAGCCGCGCGCCATGTCCCGCTATGCCTGGGGTCTGACGGTCGATATCCGCATCCGCAGCATCCCCGGAAGGCCCAAGACCTACGAAGTTTATGGCTCCGACACCGCGGACAGGCAATTGCTGCTGGAGGCCTGGCGGTATCTCACGGACCCCAAGTGCACAGATCTGGCCACCCTGCATCTCCTATACCAACCCGCCTCCAGCTCCGGCCTCCCGAACGGACTGGCCTCGGTGGCGCTCGATACGACGGCGACCTATTTCATCAAGACCAACCTCTCGACTGAAACGAAAAGCGGATTGCCCGCCCGCGCCGGGGCCAACGAGCCGCCGCCCAGTTCGGGCGAGTACTATGCCCGCATCACGGACTCCGCGCGTTTCGCGACCCTGCTGTGGGAATGCAGCGTGGTCGGCGGCGGCGGTTACTGGCTGCACTACGAAAGCTCCGACCATGCGGGGCTGCCCGACTATCTCTTCGGCTCGGACGGCAGCGCCGGGCTCACCCTGCTGCTCCTGCTCAAGTCGCAATGCGACACCGATGTCCCCCTGCGCCGCCTGTTCTCCTTCAACAACTGCGCCGTGGTCGGAGAATCGCTGGACTCCTCGGCGGTCGATCTTTTCGCCCAGGTTTCCGACGATGCGGAAACGATGAAGAGCGCGGATGTGGCGCCCGGCAACGTGGCCTTCGGCCTCTCGCTGCAAAAGCCTCCCGCCGACGCGAGCGCCGAGGACAAACAGGCCGCGCTGCGCGAGCTTTACAGCCAGATCGGCTACAGGCTCGTAAAGGGTTCAAGTTTCATTGGCAGCACAGACGGCATGCCTCTGGGGCCGCAGGTCGCGCCAAAATCCCTCCTTTCGTCGGCGCAGGCGCCCGACGAGAACATCTGGGAATTGCGGCAGGTCGTCCCCGTGCATCGCTTTGCGGCCAGCTACGGCACGCCCGACGTCGATGGACTGCCCCGTCCGTCCGACGACCCCTATGCGGGTGTGCGCGACGCGACCGGCGGCACTGTGAAAATGGGCGTGTCGGCAGTGCAGTTGTGGTTCCAGGACATACTCGGCAACGCCTCCCTCTCCTCGGGCGGAGGCAACGGAACCGGCTCGGTGTCGGTGCCGGTCGGATACACCGATCCCGTGCTCGGCGTCGGGGCCTGGCCGTCCACGACCAACAGCTACCAGATCGCGAAGCAGTCTCCCGGCAAGACGGGCGCATGCCTTGCGGCCAAGACGCTTCTTCAGGTTTCCAACCACCTGCCGGGGCAGGACCAGCTCGCTTCCGCGACCGTCAAAACCACGGGGGATCAACTGGCGCGCTTCGCCACCGTCTACTACCAATTGATGCAGGACGACGCCTCGGTGTCGCTCTCGACCACGCTCGAAAACACAGTCGCTGGCAGCCCTGTGTCATTCACGTCGAAGGCCTATCTCCTCTCCCTTCGCGACTTCGCCACGGCAACCTGCGCCTGGCTGGGCACGACCTCCCGCCTCGGCGATGTCGCCGCCGACACGGCGGCCTGCTCGAATCTCGACGCGGCGGTGCAATATTACGGCTGCGGCTTCGATTCTCTCGCTCTCGCCAATCTCGCGGTGCCGCTGGAGTCCATCTTCAAGGCGCCCGCTTCCGAGCCGCCCGAATCAGCCAAGGACTTTTCGCTGCCCGTCTATGCGGTCTTCACCGACGGTGCGACCGTCGCCGGAATCTGTCCCAAGGGGAGCGATCCGGTTCGCGTTCTGGCTGACCCGAACAACACATCGCTGCCGCTCAAACCCGGCGTCGAACTGGCGACCCCGGCGAGAAGCTTCGTCGTCCCGCCCGATCCGGTGCCGCCGGCCACGGCTCCCACCCTGCAGGAGCTCGCCGCCCTGGCCAGCATCACCGTCGAAAGCCTCGCAAGGGCCAACGCTGCGACCCCCGCCCTGCTTCGGGTCGGCACCGTTTTCATCTGCAACGGCGTGGAAATCGCCGTCGATGCCAAGTACCCGGACGTGAGCCTGAACGATATCGCCGTCACGCTGGCCTCCCAGGGAGTGCCCTTCGACGCCGCGATGATCGCCGGCGCCAACTCGGAACTCCGCATGGTATTCCGATCGGGCGTCACCCTGATGCTCGACCGCTATGTTTCAAAGGCGGGCGACAGCCTGCAAAAGAACGACTCGCGCGCCTCCGCGGAAGCGCTTGCCCCGCTCAACACGACGACGGCCAATCTGTTCGCCGCCGGCACTCCTATTTATCTGAGCAGCCGTTCCGGGACTTCCTTCATGCCGCTGTCGCTGGGCGAGGCATCCGGCATGCTGTCGCTGGCTCCGGAACAAATTCTGCGTCACAACCACGCCGTGCCGCTCGCCACTCCGCCGGAAGGCAAGGCCCGGCTCAGGATTCCAGGACACGCGGCGCTTCCGTCCGACGCGACCTCCGTGAGCCTGCCGTATCGCATCGCCGACCAGGAGACGCTGGATCACGCAGCGTCCCTCTTCGTCAATGCAAAGCCGGCTCTGCCGTCGGCCGCCACGGCTCTCGCCTCGGCAAACCTGAACCTTCCCGACACGCTCACCCCCGGCAAGACGATCGTCGTCGGCGGACAGCAGATCACCACCCTCGAAGGCGACAGCTTTGGCGCCGCCATCGCGCGCTTCCCGCAGACCGTGAAGATCGACGCCTTCGTCGCCAGCATCGAAGACAAGGCCGGCTACCTCAAGACCGGCGCCCTTCTGCTGTGTCCCGCGACCAGGTTCGCCGATCCGACGACCGCCTACAGTCCGAAGACGGTCGCCGAGCGCTATGGCCTCTCCCTTGCGGACTTCACCATGGCAAACTCGGCGGTGGCGGGACTGGTTCTTCCCGGAAAGCAGCTTGAGATCACACCCGTCGATGCGGATCCCGTCCGCATCACTACCGGAGCGTCCGACACGCTCAACAGCCTCGTTTGGCGCTTCGAACAGGCGGGCTTGGTCGCGTCGCTGGCCGACATCGTCGCCGCCATCGCCGACACGCCATTCATCGACGGCAAGTCCTCCGTGCTGCTGCCACCGCCCGCCGCCACGCTTTCCGCCGACCTCGGAGCCTCCGGCGCAGGCTGGAGATTCCCGTCCGCGCTTTTCTCCGTCCACGTCTGGCTCGACATCTCTCGAAACCGGGACCTGGTCAACGCGGACTTCCGCGGCACGGAGGAGAAGCCGGGCTATGCGGTCCTTGCGCGCAGCGCCCTCCCCGCGATCGCGCTTCCGGGCTCCGCCACGAACCGCACTCTGCAGCTCCAGCAGTTTGCCGCCGATTTCGAGGCGGCCATCCCGAGCCTCCGCGTCGCGACCGGCAAGGTCCTGGCGGAGGAACGCGAGAGCACTCCCTCCGACATCTGGGCGCTCGCCTTCGGCGACGCCTACATCAAGAGCGTCACGGTGGAGCCGGGCGTCACCATCCCCGGCGAAGAGAAAAAAATTCCCCAGTACTTCGCCTTGCGCCCGCTCGACAACAGCCTCGTGTCGAGGAAATCCGTCCCCATCCAGCCCCTCAAGGACGACGGCACCCTCGGCGACGCGACTCTGCTGGACTTCCAGGGAATCGACACGGAGACCTGGGCGAAGAAATTCATCGCGGATGTCGATTTGTTCCTCACGGCGCCCTACGCCTCCCCTGCCTACGCGACCAGCAAACGGAAGAGCCTGGAGAAGGTTCTCACTGCGAAGCAAACGCTCGCGGACGGCATCTCGAAGGGACTCGATTACGTGCTCGAACTTGGCCAGCCCGATCCCGCGAAACAGAAGACGCCCCCGACCGACTGGGCCTCCGCCCGCGAGTCGCTCCGCCAGCGGCTTCTCGTGAACCTCACGGACGGCTACACGACCGACGTTGTCGTGCAGTATAAATCGAAAGTGGAGTCCCCCTGGAAGGCAAGGACCGCGCGTCTTGTCGGCCCCGGGAAACTGCTCGACGAGGACGGCGGCGAGCAGAGCAGGCTGTCCGCCAGCAGCGCCAAGCTCTCGCTTGCCGACACGGCCTCGCAGACGACGCCCGACTACGTCAACTTCCTCGTCTCCACCTCCGAGGTCGGTTATAAGCGCTCGGCCCTCCTGAACCTCAGTTATCCCGTCAACGAGGTTGAATTCAACGTCACTGAGATCACCGCGGGCTACGACGCCTCCGACTGGCTCAGCTTCGTGCGGCCCCTCGCGGATAATCTTCCCCCCTGCGTGCAATTCGATCTGGGGGCGCACGACGCCCCCCTGCCGCTGCGCGCCTATCCTCCCCTGCCCGCGCTGCTCAGCCAGACGGCGAAACCTAGCACGCCGAAACCCGCCTACGATCAATACGAGAA
Organism: Opitutaceae bacterium; assembly: GCA_041652235.1. Classification (GTDB taxonomy): domain Bacteria; phylum Verrucomicrobiota; class Verrucomicrobiia; order Opitutales; family Opitutaceae; genus MWDT01. The sequence continues at coordinate 18,780 of JBAZHQ010000014.1, forward strand.
GGCCCTTCATTGGGACTACGCCTTCACCTACCAGCACCAGAGCATGGCGCCGGATCAATTCCGGCTCGAAGTGGAGTTCAACAAGCCGCCCCAGTTGAAGGCCTCGAACGCCGTCGACGATCTCTTCGCGAAACTTGCGCAATACAATGCGGTGCAGCCCGCTCTCTGGGCGCTGTTATCCGCGCTTCCGGAAGCGGACCCGCTGCATCTTCCGGACCCCCTGGCGAATGCCATCGAAGTCTTCGGCGACCTGGTCAAGGCCGTCGCGGATCAGTGGGACCCGCACTGGACCGTCGCCCGCGCCGAGGCCGTCCGCGGACTCAACGCCTCGGGCGCGCCCAAGCCGGAGCGTTACCGCTACACGGCCACGCTCGATGCCGCTTTCAACGCGCTGGACGGAAAGTGGTACTACACGAATCTGATTCTCAGAAACGACCTTTCCGAGGGCGACCTCGGCTGGCCCTGGCTCGCCTGCTTTGTATCGGGAGGCGACATGCACGACATGGGCGAAGGTACGGACAGTGAGCGCGGCAGGGTTTATCCATTCCCGGCCAGGATCGAGGCCTTCAAGCTCCTTGGCTATGAAATGCGCTTCCCCAACCTCCACGTCGCGACCTATCAGAACGCCTGCTCACAGGTGCAGGTCGTGCGCAACGCGCAACTGCTGGAGCAGGGTCCGCCCACCCGAGCGGGCTTCGTCTACCAGACGCAGCCTCTCGCCTTCCCGAGCACCCTCACGCCCCTGCTCACCTGGGATCAGCGCTTCGG
>JBAZHQ010000014.1:19557-26986 GCA_041652235.1 Opitutaceae bacterium
CTTCGGGATCGGAGACTGGGTCGACGGAACGTCCGGCAATCCGCTCATACCGGTGTTCAACGACCTATTCGCCAATTACAGCACCCAGCGCACGATCGACTGTGCGATCCTGTACGGCTACGAATTGGCGGGGTCCGACGAACTCCCGATCGTCACCTACCTGCCCGCCCGTTTCCGTCCGAAATTCCAGTACGATCCGAATGCGACCCTGGCGCAGATCCTGGATGCGATCGCCCAATGGAAGGCGGTGGTGAAGCCCTCGTCGAAGGGAGGCGAATGGGTGTTCGGCATCAGCCTGTTCTCCTCGGTGGACGGCCAGCTCGACCGCCCGCTCCTGGAACTCAAGCGCCTCTGCTCGAAGATCATCGTCCCCAAGCATGACTAGCGGGATTCTGCCCCCAGGCAGACGAGACATGTTGAACACAAAGACGCAAAGAAACAAAGGTCCGTATCCTCTCCGGAATGAGTTCATGTGTAGGAGACTGCTTGCTGTTTCGACAGGCTCAATTCGCGACATGACCGACAGCCACGATTTCTCTGAGCCGGGGGTTGTATTTTCATCTCCCTCCCAAACCGGCCTCAGCAAGCTGAGGCCCTACGATTCTGCCCGTCTCCCCGTAGGGCCCGAGCTGCACCCCTCCTCCCCCCCATAGGAGAGCCCGAGCTTGCTCGCAGCCCCTCCCTCTCTGCCGAACTTAATAGGGTCTTATTTTGCCTCTCCCTTTTGAGTCTTCCGGGGGCAAACACCAGGGGTTGGTCTTTCCCTGCCTTAAAAGATACGACGCGTTGGGTTGGTTTTCGGACTAGTTGTTTACAACTATATTTCTCGGCGCTGCTTCTTGCGCAACGAGGTGCTGGACAGAGCCCGCATCGGGAGTAGGCTCTCGCAGACCTGCCAAGCTCGAAATACCGCGTCCTTCCGCGAAACTATCCCATGTCACCCGTTGAAGAACTCCATTGGTTTAATGCCGAGGTAAAACCATGTGAACCCGCATTGCGTGCATACCTCCAGAAGCGCTTCCCGCTGCTCAGCGACCACGACGACCTGGTACAGGAGGCCTACACCCGGCTACTGTGCGCCAGGCGTGCCGGCCGGCTCACTTGCGCCAAGGCTTTCCTGTTCACGGTAACGCGTAATTTGGCAATTGACATGTTTCGTCGCCAGCGGCGAACCGCCATCCATGAGCCGATCTCCGAACTCGCGGAGATGCCCGCTCTTGAACAGCCTTCCGACACCGTCGATTCACTTGACCACCAATACCGGCTAGAGGTGTTGATCGAGGCGGTTGCTTCTCTGCCGGAGCGTTGCCGCGAAGTGATGATGTTGCGCCACCTCGACGGGCTTTCTTACAAGGAAATCGCGGAGCAACTGGGGATTTCCCCCAACACCGTGAAGGTTCATATGGTGAAGGGTGTGCGCGACTGCACGGTCTTCTTCAGGAAACACGGTCTGCTCGAAAATACCATGGCGGCTAAACCCGTTACGCTCGCGGAGGATTCTAACCGATGAAAACAAACGATTTCTTTGACCCGGAATGCGGTTTGGAAGAGGAGGCTGCCGACTGGCTCCTTGAGCGCGAGGAGGGCTTCGCCCCCGACCGCGCCCAAGCCTTCGCCGAATGGTGCGAACGCGATCCGCGGCATGAGGAGGCCGTCGCCCGCGTGGAGGGTACCCTAGCCTTGCTGAATGAGATGCCTGCGGTGCGGATACCCTTGGAGAAGCGCGTTGGGCGCCTGCCAGCGAAGACGTTTGGGCAGGCGCCGACTCCGCCGGTCATGCGTTTTAACTTTTGGCCTTGGGCCGCAGGCTTGGCGGCTGCCCTGGTTGTCGGGTGCGTGGGCTGGTGGTACGCGCCGACATCGGACGGCCAGACCTATGTCGCAGATGCCGTCGAACCGCATCGCATTGCGCTGAAGGATGGCACCGTGGTCGATCTCAACTCGAACAGCCGGGTGCAGGTGCGGTTCTCCGAGCGCGAACGCCACGTCACGCTTGGCGCGGGTGAAGCGCATTTCCAGGTCGCACACAATACGGCGCGCCCGTTCATCGTCACAGCCGGCGGTGTTTCGGTTCGCGCGGTCGGCACGGCTTTCAATGTCCGGCTGACCGGAGACAAGGTCGATGTCATCGTGACCGAGGGTAAGGTCGAGGTCGATCGGGAAGACGCGCCTTCACCCCGCGCCGCTCCCATCCTGCCGTTGCTTGTGGCCGGCGAGCGCATTCAGATTTCGCCCGGCATCAACCACGCGCTGCGGGTCGAGGAAGTCGCCCCGGCAGCGGTTCACGCTCTGCTGGCCTGGCAGGACCGGATGACGAGCTTCACCGATGTTCCCCTTCGGGAGATGGTCGCCCGGATCAACCGCTGCAATTCGACCCAGCTCGCGCTTGAGGACCCGGAGTTGGGCGAGCGGAAGATCGGCGGCGTGATCGCATTGAACCAAGTCGATGCTTTCGTTCGCTTGCTGGAGCGAGATGGCGACGTTGTCGCCGAGCGGCGCGATGGCGATGAAATCCTCCTGCGGCGAGCGCGTTAAATCGAATCGCCGTTTGCACGTTTATTGCGTGGAATTTCCACGATGCGCCTAACCCATTTCATTCGCGGCGGCGTTATAGGGGTAGTCCTACTCCTCGACATGTCCGTACGTCTCACCATCCCTTGCCTGCTCGGAGCGTCGTTTTGCTGCGCTCTGCCGCCGGCTAGGGCGGCTGAGCGTCCGGAGCCGAGGAGGAGCTACCACCTCCCGCATGGTGACGCCGCCACGTTGCTCAGGCAGTTTGCCACGATCTCCGGAACGCAGGTTCTTTTCATGATGGAAAAGGTGCAGGGCGAGCAGACGAACGCAATCGACGGCGAATATTCGCCATACGACGCGCTCGAGCTCATGCTCGCCGGCACTGCCCTTTACGTCATGAGGGACGAAGCGATCGATGGGTTCGTGGTCGGTCGGCAGCAATCGGCGGAACAGCGTGCGGAGGGTGGACGGGATCGGAATCGCTCCCGAGCGATTTCGCAAAACGCCCCAACACCAAAAAATGATACCAGTATGAAGAACCACAAGACACTACGCGACTGGCTGCACGTGCTGCTCGTTTCCGCCAGTTTGACGAATCTTCCAGCGAACGCTCAACAAGCGGCGCCGACGGCTCAGCCAAACAAGGCGGCAACCGACGAATCGGAGGAAGTCATACTCTCGCCATTCTTCGTCGATGCCTCGCAGGATCAAGGATCCTATCGTGCCACATCATCGCTGGCAGGCACGCGCGTCAGAACCGAACTCGTGGATATTGCTTCCTCGATCAGCGTCGTGACAAAGGAGTTCCTCCGCGACACGGGAGCGACCAACAACCAATCCCTGCTCGTATACACGACCAACACGGAGGTAGGTGGCCTTTACGGAAACTACGGCGGCGTGGGCAACACGTATATCGCCGGCGCTAGCGAGCCCAGCCTCGTGCGGCCGAATACCAACACCCGCGTCCGTGGACTCGACTCCGCCGACAACACGCGCGACTATTTCCTAACGAATATTCCCTGGGACTCATATAACGTGGACCGTGTCGACCTTCAGCGTGGTCCCAATTCCATCCTCTTCGGCATCGGCAGCCCGGCCGGCATCATCAATGCCAGTGTCAACGCGGCGGCGTTCAAGGATACTTTTAAGTTGGAAAATCGTTATGGCAGCTTTGGCAGCAATCGCAATACGCTGGACTTCAACAAGGTCATTCTTGACCAGGAATTGGCGATCCGGATCTCCGCTCTGGATGACAGGGCCATGTATCGCCAAAAGCCCGCATTCAGTCATGATAAACGCCTTTATGGCGCCGTGCGTTGGGATCCGAAGCTCTTCAACATGACCTCAGCGCACACGACCCTGCGCGCCAATTTCGAGCATGGCGATGTGACGGCCAACCGCCCACTCTCACTGCCGCCCACGGATCTCATCACGTCGTTTTTCAGTTCCTCGCTAAATAAGACCACCTTTGATCCGTACTACGCGTGGACAGCGGGAATCGTTCCCCAAGGAACCGGCGTTACAATCCCGGTCGCAGGCGAGTCAAGGATCTATTGGCTCCGACAGGGCAACGATCCCGCCGCTCCAGTATTCTACTATAATGGGGCCACGTCGAATCCCATCAGCATCCGGTCCGCCCTCGTTCCAGGCGCCGGATCTTCCATGACTTATGCTATTGGTCCCACCGGGTTGCAGGACAGCCAGATCGCTGGCTTTACATTTGCGCCGACTATTACGATGTCTGGCTACAACTACTATTCAATTATTAACAACATGTACAATCCTAATGACCCGGCCACGAAGGGTGCCGGGGCGGGGTTCTACAAGGACAAGGCTCTGATCGACTCCTCGATTTTTGATTTCTACGGTAATCTATTGGGTGGCACCAACCAGAAGCAATGGCAGAACTGGGACGCCTTCAATCTCTCCTTGGACCAAACCTTTTTCAACAACCGGCTGGGCTTCCAGGTGGTCTATGACCATCAGAAATACAACGACGGCTCGACGGGAATCTTCGGCAATGCCATCAGCGTCGACTTGTTGGCGAACACCTATGAGGCCCCTTGGCCGTACAGCACGTCGGTAAAAAAATATAATGGCACCGGCACGGCGGGAACCAATGCGAACGCGGGGCGCGCGTATGTCAGTGGCTCTGGTGGCGGCAGCAGCAGCATCAACACCCGCGAGAACCTCCGGGCGACAGCCACGGGTGAACTGCGGGCCACCGACTTCCTGTCGAAGTCATGGCTCACCGATATCCTCGGTCGGCATGTATTGACGGGTCTGTTTTCAAGGGAAACCTATGACAATGAGAGCCGCAGTTGGCTTCTCTTCGCTACGGATGCGACTTGGCCAGATATCGCCGGCACCGGGCCTTCTACGGGTGGCAGCAATGCCCTCACCAGCAAAAACCGGAACTTTCCCTTAATCAGCTACGTCAGCGCGCCCCTGTTTAGCGCTTCGTCGGCCTCCGGCCTGAACATCCAGCCGATTACCGCGAGCTACTCACCCTCAGGGTCGGTCAATGTCAAGTACTATGACTCGCATTGGAAGCCATCGACGAATCCGACCGATCCCACCTACGTCGATCCAGCGGCAACGTGGACTAATGCGCAGAACTTGGGCAGCGCTGACAATAACGCCCAGGCTTTGATTTCGACCCAGTCGGAGAATCCCGCCAACTACGTGGGTTGGAAGAATACCACGGTCAATCTCCTGAATGCGGAAAAGGGGGACATCGACTCGCTCTACACCGGCGGGAGCAAGACCCAGACGATCACCGAGTCAAAGGCTCTGACATGGCAGGGCTACTTGTGGGACGACAACTTGGTTGGCACCATCGGCTGGCGTCGCGACACCCAGAAGCTGCGCTACAATAATGCCCCGATCAATGCTTCCACTGGCGTGGCCGGCATGAGTTACGATCTGCTTCCAATGGTGGCCACCGACAAGGTGAGCGGCAACAGCAAGAGCTGGGGTCTTGTTTTGCATGAGCCCAAGTCCATTAGAAACAAGCTTCCGTGGGGCACGAACATCAGCCTCACCTACAACGTGGGTAATAATACCCGCGTCCAGAACCGTTATAGCTTCAGCGGGGATACCCTGCCGAACGCTAAGGGTGAGACGAAAGACTATGGCTTTGTGATCAACACCCTGGATGACCGGCTGACATTAAAGGTCACATGGTACAAGACCACGGTGAAGGACGCCAACATGAACAGCAATCCCGCCGCCGCTGTATTAGGCAGCAATCAAAGCGAGCTGTGGAACTTTGAAATGTGGGGTCTCGCCAACTCGTTGATCAACCTCGCCGCCATAGCCAATCAAATCCCCACCTCGCAACCAATGGATTTTTGGGACTGGGCTGCCGGTGACAAGCATTTCGCCCTCAGTATGAGCAACCCGTCCAATCCTGCGTGGCAGAATGATCCCTCGACCCTCAAGGAAAAGGCGGCATCCGAATCGTTCCTGGCTCAACTGCAGCCGCAAAGTTGGTGGGACGCCTATGGTTTCCCTGTCAATGTGGCCAAAGCGCAGGCTAAAGACTGGAACAATGCCATTGCCAACTGGACCCCGGCCAAACGGAACTGGGATATCAATTATGGTTACGGAAGTGTCCATGGCAACACTCCGACCGGCACCATCGACACTCAGTCCAAGGGTATCGAGTTTGAACTCACGGGCCAGGTGACCAAGAACTGGAATGTGTCCGCGAACGCATCCAAGCAGACTGCCGAGCAGATCTCGCTGGGTAGTGCCTTGACCCAGTTCATCGAAGGACAGCACACGAAGTTTGCATCGCCCGCCGGCGATATCCGCTTGTGGTGGGGTACCGACATGGGCATCCGTACGTACTACAACACGGACATCTATTCGACTTACCTCTTCTTGAAGGAGGGGAATGGCAGGATGGTTCCGGAAATGTCGCCGTGGAGGGCCAACCTCGTGACGAACTACTCGTTCGACCGCGGCTTCCTTAAGGGAGCCAACGTGGGGCTGGGATACCGCTGGCAGCAGGGCGTGATCCTTGGATATGGACTGAAAGACGACTACACCAACTTGGACATTAACAAGCCCGTGTGGGGCAAGAGCACGTATGCGGTCGATATGTGGGCTGGCTACGAACGCAAGTTGACCAACAAGATCAACTGGCGCATCCAGCTCAACATACGGAGCCTCGGCGCAAAGGTGCATCTGGAGCGGCTCAGTGTCGAGCCCGACGGCTCCACAGCCCTTGCACGTATCGTGGAAGGTCAGACTTGGTTCCTCGCCAATACGCTGTCGTTCTGATCTTATTTTGGGGTAATGGTTTGATCACAATATCGGCGGCTTCGGCCGCCGATATTGCTGTTTTTGTGAAACGCTTCGAGAGCCGGGAAGAAGACGCGCTCCGCACGGTGCTTTCTCTTTTATCGCAGCGGTGAGAAATCGAGACATGCCGTCGGCTGGCTTTTCTTCGCCGTGAGTATTATCCGTCTGCGTTTTCTGGATGAAAACGCGCTTCTCTTCCCCCTCTGCATTCTGTCCAAATCATTTGTATTTCTCTTCCTTGTTTTGATGATAATTCTTCGTGCCGCCGACAACGTCGCGCCTGTCTCGTGTAGTGCCGGGAACATTGCGGATGCCATTCCCTCCGATCGGCGCACCCGATGGCAGCCGGGCATTCATGGAGGGATTCCGAACAGGACGACAATCTACGCCACCATCGACGCGGCCAAGTATACCGGGTGGGTGCGCGTGGCCGGGCTTCTTCACGACGTGGGACTATCGGGTCTGCCGGATCGGAAGCTCGCGATCAAAGTGGAAATTGACACACGCCCGCCGACCGGAGCTCTCTGCGAACGTCGGGTAGTCACCCGGCACGTCACCTTTCTGCTCCAGCACTACGACCTCCCGTCTCTGCTGGCGGGCAAGC
>JBAZHQ010000015.1:0-26667 GCA_041652235.1 Opitutaceae bacterium
GATCCAGCCTTCCTTGATGGCGGTTTGCTCGAGTTTCGAACCAGCGCCGGTCACGGCGACAAAATGCTTTGCGGCGTCGAGGCCGGCGGTCTTGAAGGCGGCGGCGGCTTCAACCATGCCATTGCGCGTCTCAATCGTGCCGCCTGATTTCGAGATCACGACGACGAGCGTGTCGACGAGCTTTCCCGAGAGCTGGGCGAGCACGTAATCGATTCCATCAGGATCGGTGTTGTCGAAGAAGGTCACCGCCATCTTGTCCTTGCCGGGCTGGCCGAGCGCGTGGCTTACGAGCTGGGGGCCGAGGGCGGAGCCGCCGATGCCGACGACGAGCAGGTTCTTGAACTTGCCCCTGGGGCCGGCGATGGCGCCGGAATGAACTTTTGCCGTGAAGTCCCTGATCTGGGCGAGCGCATCCGTGATGGCCCGGCTGAGTTCCTTCTCGGGAGCCAGATGGGGCGCGCGCAGCCAGTAGTGGCCGACCATGCGGTTCTCATCGGGATTGGCGATGGCCCCTTTTTCCAAGGCGGACATCTCCTCGAATGCCCTTTGCATGGGCTTGGCCATCTGTTCGAGAAAACCCTCCGGGAAGGGCAAGCGACTCAGGTCGAGCGATACGCCGAGGGCGGCGTTCGGGAAGTTTAGTTTTTGGAAACGTGACCAGGACATAATGGGGAAAGTTAGAGTTTCGATTCGCCAACCTGACAGTGAGATATCGGGACGGCTCGCTCAGCTCGGAACAACCGACCCTTGGCTTTTCTTTAACTTAAAACTTAGAGCTTACAGCCTAAAACTTACAGCTTTTAGCCTAGCGCGGATCGGCGTCGGTGTAGGCTCCGAAGGTGGCGCTGGTGGTGAGGAAACGATATTTGGCGAGCACACCGGTGGCAGGTTTGGCCTGGAGCTTCCAGGCCTTCTTGCGGGCCTTGAGTTCCTTGGCCGGGACATCGAGCGTGATCCGGTCCTTTTTTGCGTCTATGGTGATGGGATCGCCGTTTTTGATCAGGGAGATCGGGCCGCCGTCAAAGGCTTCGGGCGTGATATGGCCGACGACGAATCCGTGGCTGCCGCCGGAGAAGCGTCCGTCGGTGATGAGGGCGACGTCCTTGCCCAGGCCTTTGCCCATGATGGCGCTGGTGGGGGCGAGCATTTCGCGCATTCCGGGACCGCCGCGCGGACCCTCGTTGCGGATCACGATCACGTGGCCCGCCTTCACGCGGCCGTCAAGGATGGCTTTGAGGGCCGCTTCCTCGCCTCCGAACACGATCGCCTTGCCCGAAAACTGCAGGCCTTCCTTTCCCGTGATCTTCGCCACGGCGCCTTCGGGGGCGAGATTGCCGTAGAGGATGCGGAGGTGGCTGTCGGGCTTGATGGGATTGTCGAGCGGGCGCACGACGTCCTGATCGAGCGGATACGGTTTCACGCCCTTGAGGTTTTTGGCGAGGGTCTTGCCCGTCACCGTCATGGCATCGCCGTGGAGCAGTCCCGCGTCGAGCAGCACTCGCATGAGCGGGGGCAGGCCGCCGATGCGCACGAGGTGCGTGACGGAGTACTTGCCGGAGGGCTTGAGGTCGGCGAGCACCGGCACCTTTTTCCCGATGCGGGTAAAGTCGCCCAGGGAGAGTTTGACCTTGGCGGCATGCGCTATGGCGAGCAGGTGCAGCACGGCGTTGGTCGATCCGCCGAGGGCGATGACGACGGCGATGGCATTCTCAAATGCCTTCTTCGTCATGATATCGCCGGGGCGGATGCCCATCTTTAGAAGATTGATCACGGCGGCGCCGGCGCGCTGGCAGTCTTCCTTCTTTTCCTTGCCGACCGCGGTCTGCGTGGAGCTGTAAGGAAGGCTCATGCCGAACGCCTCGATGGCGGAAGCCATGGTGTTGGCTGTGTACATGCCGCTGCAGGAACCCTCGCCCGGGATCGAGCACGACTCGACCACATTCAAGCCCTTGTCGTCGAGGTCGCCGCGCGCATGGGCGCCCACCGCCTCAAAGACGGAGACGATGTCGCATTCCTTTTTCGTCTGTGGGTGGATGCCGGGAAGGATGGTGCCGCCATAAACGAACACCGAAGGTCGGTTGAGCCGGGCTATCGCCATGAGGCAACCGGGCATGTTCTTGTCGCAACCGCCGATGGCCACGAGGCCGTCAAAGCCCTCCGCGCCCACGACCGTCTCCACGGAGTCCGCAATCACCTCGCGGGAGACGAGAGAATAGCGCATGCCGGGAGTGCCCATCGCGATGCCGTCGGAAACGGTTATGGTTCCGAAAATGACGGACTTGCCGCCCGCGGCATCGACGCCGGAGCCCGCTTGGCGGGCCAGTTCGTCGATGTGCATGTTGCAGGGAGTGAGCATGCTCCATGTCGATGCGATGCCGACAACCGGTTTTTGGAAATCGGCGTCGGTAAACCCGACAGCGCGCAACATGGAGCGGTTGGGGGCGCGATCCGCGCCATCGTGAACAATCGCCGAGAATTGGCGCGTGCAACCGGCTTTGGATGATTTGGAGCTCATGCGGAAAACCGCAGCGAACCAACCCCCGCTCTGTCTCGCAAGCTTCAACCTGGGCCGTGCACGGGCCTGATTTGCCAAGCTGCAGGTGCTTCGCTTCGTTTTTCGTTATTGCTAGACCTCGGGGGCAGCTCTTTCACTCGGCGTTGAATTTCATGGTTTTCAACCTCAAGAAAGTCCTCCGGGCTCTGATATTTTCCACCAATCAGCCTTTGTCGGTGAAGGATATACAGGCCGCTTTCACGCGTTTCCACGAGCGGGCCGCCCTTCATCCGAAGGAGGTCGACGATATCGCTCCTGATGAAACAGGTGGAACGCCCCCCGCGGCTTCACCAGAAGCAATCCTCCCGGAAGGGATATCCATCCCCTCGTTGGCGGTTGACGCGGCTGAGGATGCCGCCACCGCCGGCGCCGATAATCCGCTCACTTTGGTTCCCGAGAATCCGGAACTCTATCAGGATGTGCCGTCCCTTATAACGGCCACGCAGATTCGCGAGGCCCTGGCCGAGATTGCCGCCGAATTGAAGGCTGCGGATCCCGGACTTCAGCTCATCGAAGGAAGCGGCGGCTTCCAACTCGTCACCGATCCCCAATATGCCCATTGGGTGCGCCTCCTGCGCAACGAACCTTCCCCGGTGAAGCTTTCGCAGTCCGCTCTGGAAACGCTGGCGGTCATTGCTTACCGCCAGCCTGCCACCCGCACTGAGATCGAACACATCCGTGGAGTCTCCGCCGAAGCGGGCGTGAACAAGCTCCTGGAACGCGAGCTCATCTATATCGTCGGCCGCGCCGATCTGCCGGGGCGTCCGCTGCAATACGGCACGACCGACAGGTTCCTGGAGTTCGTCGGCATCAAGTCGCTGGATGAACTTCCCGCCTCCGATGTGCTCTCGAACCGCCAGATCGACGAGTGGCTCCAGAAGAACACCAATGCCAAGCCGCCGGCGGACGAAGAGATGGGCCTGCCATTGGAGATGGGGGAGGGTGAGTCGCCCAACTTCGAGCGCGTTTCGGTGGATCAAAAAGTTGACGCATCGCTTCCCGAACCGGAACCTGCCCAGACTCCCGAATCCGCTCCTGTTGACTCCAGCGCGTCGTCTCCAGCCTGATTTTTCACCGCATGGACCTCACTCCCTATCGCGAGAAGATCGACCAGCTCGACCAGCATATCGTCGAGCTTTTGAACCAGCGTCTCTCCCTGGCTTCCGAGATCGGCAAACTCAAACGCTCGAAAGGCGGGCAGATTTACGTCGCCGAGCGGGAGGATACGGTGCTTCGCAGGGTTCTGGATTTCAACAAGGGTCCGATCAAGGACGAGGCTTTGCGTGCGATCTACTGCGAGATCATGTCGGCGGCGATCGCCCTCGAGAAACCCATTCTCATCGCCTATCTGGGGCCCGAGGCCACCAACTCCCACATCGCCGCGATGAAGAAATTCGGCGCGAGCGCCAGCTACCATGCGATGCCCAGCATCGGCGATATCTTCACCGCCATTGAAAAGGGGGAGGACGACTACGCCGTCATCCCGATCGAGAACTCCACCGAAGGAAGCGTGCGCGAGGCGCTCGACAACTTCGTCGATAGCGACCTCAAAATCGTCGCCCAGATTTACACCGAGATCGCCTATGCCTTCATCTCGAACTCGCCGCCGGAACAGGTGACCAAGGTCTATAGCAAGGACCAGTCGCTTGCGCAGTGCCGCCAGTGGCTCGCCCGCCATGTGCCGCACGCTCAGTTGATCGAGGCATCCAGCACGGCGCGCGCGGTGCTGATCGCCAAGGAGGAGCCGGGCGCCGCCGCGATCGCCAACGAACTCGCCGCACAGAGCAATGGGATGCCTGTCCTTTTCCGCAATATCCAGGACAAGGCCGACAACACCACTCGCTTCTTCGTCATCGGGAAAAAACCCAGCGGTCCCGTCGGCGGAGGCCGCGACATGTCCAGCTTCCTCGTCTCCCTCGGAGAAGAGGCCTCCGCGCATTCCGGCGCGCTCCTCAAGATGCTCATGCCTCTGGCCGAGCGCGGCATCAACCTCACCAAGGTCGAATCCCGCCCGAGCAAGAAACGCCCGTGGGATTATTATTTTTTCATCGATGTGACGGGCCATTACGACGACCCGCAGATGAAGGAGGCGCTCGTCGAATTGCGGAAGTTCTGCCCGCTCGTAAAGTGGCTCGGCAGCTATCCGTCCGTAAGCTGACCGGTACGGAAATACTCCTGTTCACCGCGGAGACGCGGAGTTCGCGAACGAAAGGCATGTTCAATTCATTTGAACCACGGACCACACGAAACACACGGATACCTGATCTCCCATTCAGATTCTCACGCGTAGAACGCAAAGGCGGAGAAAGTTCGATCCTTCATCAATCAACGACCGAGTTTTTAGCAGTACCCAATCCGTGTGATCCGTGGTTAAATCAGGTCGATCGAATGCCTTTCTTTCCAGCACTGCATGCCCGATAAAAAACCCCGGCCTTTCGGGCCGGGGCTGAGATTGGGTGCGGAAGAAAACCGGGATTACTTCTTCAGAATCACGAGCTCGACGCGGCGATCCTTGGCCATTTGATCGTCGCTTGCGTTCTTCGCGGCATCGAGGCTGCCTTTAGAGAGGCCCTCAAGCTTTGCGGCGGCGACATTGTGGCCGGAGAGATATTGCTTTGCGGCTCCCGCGCGGCGGTCGCCGAGGCCGAGATTGTACTCGGCGGTTCCGCGCCAATCGCAATGGCCTTCGAGAAGAAGGCGATGCTCGGGATGTTCGGAAAGATACTTGGCGGCTTCATCGAGCTTGACGCGCTCGCCTGCCTTGATCGCGGACTTGTCGAAATCGAAGTACACGGGCTTCAGCAGACCGCGTATGGTGAACTCGTCTTCAAGCACGCCGTCGCCACGCGGAGTGAGTTGCGAATTATCGACCGTCATGGGCACATCGGACGGATTGAGAGCGCCGGAGGACGCGCCACCGCCCTGGGGCCCGAGCAGAGTCTGGTCCGGTGAGGGACGAGTCGGCTTTTTGCTGCAACCGGTGAACAGAACGGCAGCAGAGATAAAAACGATGGTAAACAGCTTCGCGGCAATTTTCATGAGAGAGGGAGCAATTACCGCGCGGTTATCGATCAAGTCGCCCTGCACGGCAAGGATTTATTGGAACCGCAACGGGCAAGGCCTTTCGCTTCCAACCTTTAGGCCGTCCTTCTTACTTCATCTTCTTGGGCTCGACTAGGCCGATCTCCAGCGCATAGCGGGTCAGGCTGGCCACGTCGTGGAGATTCAACTTGCGCATCAGGTTGGTCCGATGGTTGTCCACCGTCTTTACGCTGATGTTGAGCTTGTTGGCGATGTCCTTGGTGCTATGGCTTTCCGCCACCAGTTGCAGGACTTCGCGTTCGCGATCCGTCAGGAAATCGGGCGTGTTGCTGGCGCTTGGGTTCGCCACGACGTTGCGCAGCAGCGCCGCCACGGCGGGGCCAAAGTAAGTGCCTCCGTTGGCAACGGTTTCCAAGCCTTTCTTGAATTCGAACAGACCCGCGGTTTTCTCGACAAAACCATGGGCGCCCGCCTCAAGCATCTCGCGCACCAGCACCGGATTCTCATGGCCGGAGAACACGAGCACGCGAACGTTCTTCAACTGTTTGGAGAGACGGCGCAGGATCTCGACTCCATTAAGGCCGGGGAGCTTCGCATCGAGCACGATCAGATCCGGTTTCAAATCAAGGCAAAGGCTCAATGCTGTCTGGCCATCGCCAGCTTCGCCCACGAGTTTGTAATTGGGGTCAAGCCGCAGAATTTCGGCCAACATCTCCCGGATGGCGGTTTGATCTTCGACGATTACTAGGCGCTTCATTGGGATTATATTCCCTTAATTCGGGCGGGATTTAAACCAGAAAATAGATGCTTGGAGGAATTGGAGTAGCGGTACTAAAATTCATCAGCTTTCGTTCCGATGTAAAGCGTCATCCATTACTTATGACGGCCATCTTCCAATGCCCAAGGTTATTTCTGCCCTTATCGGGACTGGCCGCGGGTGTGCTCATGGTTCTCGTTGCGGGCTGTGAGACGGCCTCCACCCAGCCCGATCCTGCGAGAACGGTTGCTCCTGCCGCGGTGCCCTCTGCCGACGTCAGCAAGTATCAGGCATGGAAGGATGCCTCCATGCTTTCGTCGCGCAGCGAGGGACGCGAGGCGCTGGTCGGGGGCGGAGAATCGATGAATCCCGTTTATGGCGACAACACCATGCTTGTCGTCTCGCCGATTGAGTACAGCCAGCTCAAGGCGGGCATGACGGTGGTTTACACGAATCGCTTCGGTCGCCGCGTGGCTCATCAACTGATTGCAAAGGAATCGAAGGGCTGGCGCGCCCAGGGCATCAACAACCCGGAGGAGGACAACGACCTCGTCACCCCCGACAACCTCATCGGCGTCGTCTATGCCAGCCTCAGCTCGGAGATAAAGGATTAAGGCTGGAGCGATCGGCTGTCGGCTTTCTGCTGTCGGTAATGAAACACTTTCTCACTCGGCTTTGAGGCTTAGCTATGAAAGACATTCTTCAGGAGAGAATGACCTGCAGTGAAGGGCCGTTTTTGCCGGGATATGGGGTCATGCAACCTTGCGCCATCAATTTTCGCTTGCCCGTTGCTTGGGTGCTCGCGTAATACCGCCCGCTCTTCGCATGACGAAGCAGGCTCGGTATGTTCGGTGTCTGACGCTCTTATCCCTCGACTCTCACGAGCCGGGTGACGCAATGGGCGGCACGACAAAGACAGGCGAGTGAGCTAAGTTTTTGCAGGGAAGATTGTTTGGGTCTATAGCTCAATGGTAGAGCAGCGTCCTTTTAAGTCGTTGGTTCTGGGTTCGAGTCCCAGTGGACCCACCATCCTTCGCTCGCCGAGCTACGGATGGCGCAGCCTCGCTTCGAACGAGTCCGATGTTTTTTGCTCACTGGCATTGCGGCGAAGTAGGGCTATGCACACCGCTTTGCTTTGCGACGTCCTTCGTCTGGCTACTTGTTGCAGCGGAAGTTCGTGATGTCGCAGTCCTGCATCACGTATTGCTTGGATTCGAGACGGACCTTGTTGGCGTGTTTCGCCTGGGTCTCGCCGCCGGCGGCGATCAGGTCCGCAAAGGCGATGATTTCGGCGCGGATGAAGCCTTTTTGCATGTCGGTGTGAATTGCTCCCGCGGCTTCGGGCGCGGTCGCGCCTTTCTTGATGAGCCACGCGCGATTTTCCATGCCGCCAACCGTGAGGAAACTGATGAAACCGCTCTCGGCAGCCACGCGGACCAGGAAGGCATCGAAGTCAGCCAGTTCTTCCGCCTTGGCCAAAACCACCGGCTTGGCGGTGAGAAACGCATGAGCGCCCACCGTCTCAAGCTCTTCCGGCGTCAGCCCGGCGGCTGAAATCAGGGTCTCTCCCTCCAGGGCGGCTTTGATCTTGGCGAGCGCGGCCTTCTCCGCTTCAGGCGGGTTTCGCTCGAGGCGGGTCTCCACGAATTCCAGATCCTTGAAGATCAGCTCCAGGCGTCCGTCTTCCGAGACGGCGAGGGCATCCGAGGTCAGGGCCTCCTCCTCACCGACGACGTCCGCCAGCGCGTAGGTTTTCTTCTTCGCTTCGATCAGCTTGTCGGCCTGATCGAGGCGTGCGTCCTTCACTTTGTGCTTTCCGAGAGTAATGCCGGTTATGCCGATGAGGCTGACTTTCATGAGAGTGGGTTGGTTAAGAGACTCAGGCAACCAAGGTCTGCCTGCGGACTGGGTTGTCGATCACTTTTTGGCGATGCGTTCGACCGATCTGATTTAACCACGGATCACACGAAATACACGGATACCCTGTCTCCCATGCAGCCCTTGCACCTCTTACGCTCTCATGATCCCCAATCCGTGTGGTCCGTGTGTTCCGTGGTTCAATTGGATTGGAAAGGCTTTTCCTCCGCGAACTCCGCGCCTCAGCGGTGAAATCATGTATCTCCCAGATACAGCTCCTTGTTGACCCCGGTAGGATTTGCTGCACGCGTAGTGCCATCATGCCCAGAAGTGTTGTCCGCACCGCGACTGTTCGCTGCGAACGGTGCCTGTATCCACCGCGCTGGTGCATCTGCGCGGGCTTCCACACGGTGGATTGCGCTCTCAAGATCGATGTCCTCATGCACGACATGGAGGCTCTCAGGCCGAGCAGCACGGGTACCCTGATCAAACGGGTCATGCCCTCGTCGGGTCAGCACTTCTTCAGGCGCGAGCGCCCGCTTGTACCCTCCGAGATTATCGATCCTGGGAAGACTCTTTGGATTCTACATCCCCTCGGAGAACCCCTGCCTGCCGGCCAGGATACAGAAGCTCTGCAGATCCTGCTTCTCGACGGCAATTGGCGCCAGGCGGCCCGCATGATGCGGAGCGTGGAAAGCTGGGGGCGAAGAATCAGGCTGCCGATGTCGGGGGAAAGTCGATACTGGCTGCGATCCCAGCAGGGCGAGGGCCAATTCTCCACGGTGGAGGCGTTGCTGTTTTTGCTACAAGCACTCGGTTTCCATGAGGAATGCGAACAGCTTCGGCTTCAGTTCGAGCTGCATGTCTTTGCCGGACTGTGCTCGCGCGGCCGCAAGGCCGATGCCGCGAGATATCTGGAGACGTCGCCTCTGTGTGAAGCCATGCCCGAAGTGGTGCGTGCGCTCGTCGCTCGGCATCCGCAGGTCAGCTAGAGCGTAAGAGAGTAAGAGCGTAAGAGGAGTAAGTTTCAGGAGGCCGAATCTACAGCTACCAGCTTGTAGCTGGTAGCTCTTAGCTCCCGAGACGGACAGTGGTGCTCTGCTGGCCAGCAGAGCACACAGTGGTGGCGAAGCCACCTCCGTCGGACCTCCGACAGTCAGACAGAACAGGGGCTGCTTGCGCTTGCTCTGGTTTTGCCCAACGGTGAGCTGCACTTATGAGTGACCTCAAAGCGATGAGCGCGTTTTTCCAGGGCGATCTGTTCGCGAAACATTGTGGCATCGAGCTGGTGTCCCTGGAGCCGGGATATGCCGTGGCGAAGATGAAAGTGCAGCCCTGGCATTTCAACGCTGTGGGAATCGTGCAGGGCGGGGCCATCTTCACGCTGGCCGATTACGCATTTGCGGTCGCATCCAACACCCGTGGCAACGTGGCTGTGGCTGTCAACGTCAGTATCACCTTCACAAAGGCAGCCAAGGCGGGCGTTCTGTCCGCGGAGGCGCGAGAGGTCTCGTTCAGCCCGAAGCTCGCCTCCTACACGGTAAACGTCGCCGACGAAGCGGGGAGTCTCATCGCGGTCTTCCAGGGACTTGTGTACCGCAAAAAGGAGAGTATTCCCGGTTTGCAAGGCCAAAGCGGGTCCGTAGATAGGTAACTTGGCCGAGTAATATCCACGGGTAACGCGTGCAGCACATTGAACCTAAGACTCACTTTTCGTGCAACATCTGTAGCTAGTGCGGGTTTAATTTGACCGGGCAATACCTCCAGCAACCATGTACGTGAGCCAGGCAACAAACTTGGGAACAATACAGAAATACGCCCATCAGAGTGAGGTAGAACGCATGTCTACCAAAGCTCAAGAAGTGGCAATCGACCGATTGCTCGTCGATCGTTTCAAGCAAGGCGATGAATCAGCCTTCAATGAAATGGTGACACGCTATTGGGATCGCATCTATTCGATGGTGAACCACTTATTGCGTAATTCCCAGGATGCAGAGGAGGTCACTCAGGACGCTTTTATTCGGGCGCATCGAGGCTTGGTCAACTTCAGGGGAGAGGCGGCTTTCTCCACATGGCTTTACCAGATCGCCACCAACCTTGCGCGCAATCGCTATTGGTATTGGTGGCGCCGCAAACGCGACTTCACGGTGTCCTTCGATCAGCCCCTGGGAGCCGAGAACGACGGAACGCTTGCGGATCTCATACCTGCGGAAGTCGAGACGCCTGAAGACGCCACGGTGACGCAAGAGCTTGTCTCCCACATCGCACTGGGAATGGAAAAACTCGGCGCCAAACACCGGGAGATACTCATCTTGCGCAACATCAAGAATCTAAGCTACGAGGAAATCGCCGGCATCCTTGGCATTTCCGTTGGCACAGTGAAAAGCCGCATAGCTCGCGCTCGTGAGAGTCTGCGTGCTCAACTTGGGGAGGACTTCAAATGAAAGACGCGAAATTCATCGAACTGCTAAATCTCTACGTGGATCAGGAAATCACTGCCGATGATGCCGCGCTTCTCGAAGCGGAAATCGCGCATAACGCCGAGCATAGGAAGATCTACATGCAGTATTGCCGCATGCATCGCGCGAGCACCGTTCTATTTGAAAGTTTCAAATCGGGCGCGATTCCGTCGGGTGGCAAGCTCGCCGAGGCGGCCCGGAGCGCCGAAAGCAAGATGTCGGTTTTCCCAGGGAAACGCTCCTGGCGCTGGGCTTATGGCGCCAGTTTTGCCGCAGTAGCCGCCAGTTTCGCCTTTGTGTTGGCCTACCGGAATTCTTCCATGCCCGCCAAACCCGATGCGGTCTCCAGCCCTGTTGTTGCCCAGCATTCGCCTCAGGCGGTGCGCCAACCGCTTGCGCCCCAAAAACAGCAACCCAAGACGATGTCTGTCGCCTCGTCGGCGACCTCGCAGTCGTCAGACTCGGCGTACCGGCCTGTCTTTCAATCCCGTCCATTGGGTAATCGCGATCGCGCAAGCCAGCATGATGTCGTTCTCGCAAGCAGCCAAGTTGACCTTGATTGGATGAAGCGCGTACACTTGCAGCCGTTGCGCGGCGTTTCCGTGGAGGAACTCATCTTCGAGAATGAGCCCGTGCAGGTGCAGGATCTTCGGGCATTTGGCCTCCAGCGACAGACGCAGGGAAAAACCGAGATGGGTGCCTTCCAGTTTGAGAAGTGATTCCCGGAAGCTTCCGTAGAATTCACCGCAGGTGGCGGCCGCGTTTCCGGCGTACAGCCAGTCTTCGCGAATAGACTTCTGGTCAGGCCGAGCCGACCGCGAGGCAAGCAGAAATTCTTTTTGAACTGCAAAGAAACTAAGAAACTAAGAAACTAAGAATCGAAGGATTGAACTTTGTTTCTTCGTTTCTTTGCAGTTCAAAAGCTCCTTCCGATTGCCGACTGACGATAGCGGTTGTAGGATTGAAATCGGCAGATCCCTTTCCTCTTCATTGCAGTCTGTGTTCACCTTCATATAGTCCGCCCCTATCGCCATGAAATACCTCAACACGTTTGTTGTCATTGTCGCACTCGCAGGCTTCGCAACGAGCCCCGGCTATGCTGTCGAGACCATCGATTCCTATGCCTCAGAAGAGGCGAAGTTGAACGTGGAAATGAAGCGGGTGGGGGATTTCGTGCTGTTTGACCGCCACGGCAACCTCTTTCAAGTGGGACACGTCCTACTCGATTTCTCCAGCGTGTTCGCCGTGCTGGCCGGCAATCCGGAAGCGCTGGGTGAATGCGAGTTCATGCATGCCGAGCTCAAGGGCATCAAGCTGGGCAAGCCCGCCATCCACAAGCTGCGCTATTTCTTCCGCTTCGAGGGATCGGTCGTTTACCTCAACTCGGACATACCCACCGAGGAGGTGAAGCTGACCTTCGACCTGGATCCATCGCAGGAGATCATCCAAGGCAGCATCGTAAATAACCAATCCGACGCACAGGAAGAGGTTGGCACTTTCAAGATGAGGATGAGAGATCCAGAGCAGCCGAAGACGAAGAAGTAGCGATGGGTGTTCAGGCGGCCAGCGGAGCGAGGCGTGGCTGCGGGATCGAGCTGGCTCCATTGCCACTCGCTGTTCAACCACCGGGTTGCGGAACTGAGGAGCAAGGATCTGGTCAAAGTGGTGCGTTCCAGCATGAAGAAACATCTGCGTCTATTTTACCGCGAATGGATCCGTCCATTGGCCATCATGTTCATCATCATCGCACCCTTGCGCTCCGCGGTTGTGGATTGGAACTGGGTTCCCTCCGGCTCGATGAAACCAACGATTATGGAAGGCGACTTGGTGCTGATCGACAAGCTCGCCTATGATCTCAAGGTGCCGTTTACGACGATGCATCTGGCCCAATGGGATAATCCCAAGCGTGGCGACGTGGTCGTGTTCTTCGCTCCGGACTCAGGCACACGCCTGGTCAAGCGCGTTGTCGGGCTGCCCGGGGATGTCGTTGAGCTGAGAAACGAAGTGCTCTTCCTGAACGGCAAGCCTCTCAATTATCGCGTGGACGACCCCAGCCCTTTCAAAGCCGATCTTTTTGAGGACGCCACTCCGCTGCTCGCACGCGAGCAGCTTGGCGACAAGGATCATTATGTGATGATCCTACCTAACAGAACCGCGTTGCGGACTTTTGGAGCCACGGTGATCCCGGAGGGCAAGTATTTCGTGATGGGAGACTCGCGAGACAACAGCCATGACTCGCGTTTCTTCGGGACCGTGCCGCGCGATCAGATCGTTGGAAGGGTGCCCGCAATTTTGTTCTCCTTCAGCCCGGCTCGATATCTGTTGCCGCGCATCTCGCGATTCTTCCGGGCAATCGATGCTGCGAAGAGTTGATGCCTGAATTCCAAAGAAGCTGCGCCCCAACCCGACGTGATAAAAGAAGGAGAAACAAAAGAGAGTTTCTCATGCGGAGAAATACACGGGTCTGAATTTTCGCGCAGAGACTCCAGGAACGCAAAAATTCGATCCCATTCTCCGTGTTCTCTGAGACCTCCGTGTTGAAAAACGTATTTTCTTCGCGTCTCTGAGCGAGAATGGATTGAAGTTCACAGCAGGGTGCCGTGCCTTAGCCGATCTGCGACTGCTTTGCGGGAATGCGGCGGGGCGAGAAGGCATCCACCTGCTTGGCCAGCTGTTTTTCGAGGCTGCCGCAGACCAGCTCGCAGAGGCCGTAGATCGAAGGGTCCGCGATCGAGTAGAAGACCTGCAGTCCCTCTTTCCGGCGCGAGAGGATGCCTGCGAGAGTCAGAGATTGGAGATGCCGCGAGACGTTGGCCTGGGTGCTCCCTGAGGCCTTTACGAGTTGGGAGACATTCTGCTCTCCCTCGAAAAGACAGTGAACGAGGCGCAGGCGCATCGGTTCGGCCAGGACGGCGAACCGCTGCGAGATGAGCTGAAGGGCTTCGTTGGAGAGGCGGCGGGTTTTCATCTGAGAGACAAGGCTGGAGAAAGCAGGGGCGGCATTACAAGCATATGATTGAGTGCTCATATCAAAGAGGGCGATATCCCCCGTGATTGCGGGGGAGAAAAACCGGTATTTCCGACGGGCGCTGGAGACGGGTCTGTGTTCTGCACGCCGTGGTGGCGGAACCTGTGCCATGGGGGATATTTTTGAATATGAAAGGTTGACTCATGGGCTATTAAATGCATACATACGCATATACAGAAAGAAGAATCAAGCATTTCCCCTATGAAAACCGAATCCTACATCCGAATCCTCGCCGGCGGCATGGTGCTGCTCAGCCTCGCGCTCTATCGCTTCGTCAGTCCCTGGTGGCTGCTATTGGCCGCTTTTGTCGCCGTGAATCTGATTCAATCGGTCTTCACGGGTTTCTGCCCGGCGGAGATTATCCTGAAAAAGCTGGGCCTGGGCGATGGATGCTGTTCGGCGAAGCCTCTCCCCAGGAAGTGACCATGAACCATCCGGTCCTCAAATTCCTAGCGTATCTATTGGTTGGAGTTGGCATTGGCGCCTTGCTGGGGTATTTTGGACAATGCAGCTCAGGCACTTGCCCGCTTACCTCAACCTGGTGGCGCGGCGCACTCTATGGGGGCTTCCTCGGTCTCCTGATGGCGCTCGGAACCCGTTCATCATAAGCCTATGAAAATTAACCCTTCCTCAGTCGGCGCTCATGTGCTGGATACAGAGACAGGCGATACCATGAAGCGGCGTTGGATGATCGCAGTGCTGGCCGTCGCTTTGCTGGCTTCGTCTTCCCTCCTCCGCGCCGAACCCTGGACGCTCGATCGTGCGATCGCCACGGCCCTGGCCCAGAGTCCCGACGCCAAGATCGCCCGGCAGCGCATCGAGGGTGCTCAAGCCATGATTCAGCAGGCCGGGGCGGCCTGGATGCCGCAGTTGATGCTCCAGGGACGCTACACCGAAACCAATAATTCGATGATGGCCTTTGGCTCCATCCTCAATCAGCGGGCCTTCAGCTTTGGTCTCGATTTCAATCATCCGGGCCAGATCGACAATCTCAACGCCACCGGCACCGTGGCCTACAACATCTACAGCGGCGGTCGCGCCACCGCGGGTCGCGATGCGGCCAGGGCGGGCTCGCGTGCCGCCGAGCAGGACTTGCGCGCCACCCAGAACCAGCTCGGAGCGGAAGTGGTCAAGGCATATCTCAACATTCGCAAGGCCCGCGAAGCTGTCACAGCGGTGGAGGCTGGAGTGAAGGCGTATGAGGCGGCCGTTTCGGTCGCCCGCGCACGTTTCGACGCAGGCCAGCTTCTGAAGTCCGATCTGCTCAGCCTCGAAGTGCAGCTCGCGCAGACGCGCGAAACCCTGTCTTCCGTGCGCCACGGCGCAACGCTTTCAGCTCGCGCTTTTCTTTTTGTCCTTGGTCTGGAATCGAGCGCGGCCCCGATGGAACTTGCCGAGAGCGACGACTCGCTTGCGCGCCTTGCCATGCCGGACACGCAGGATTTCTCACAGCGTCCGGAACTCGCGGGTCTCCGGGATCGCATTCGCGCAGCCGAGTCCATGGTGCGCGCCGCCCGGGGCGGGCGCCAGCCCACGGTGAATGCCTTTGCCAGCTACCAATACGACCAGGGATGGAAACTCGACCGCCATGCCGACAGTTGGATGGCCGGCGTCGCGGTCGATCTTAACGTATTTGACGGTGGACAAATCTCCGGAAAGATCCGGCAGGCCGGCGCCGAACTCGGCCAGGTGAAGGAAATGTACGGCAAGGCGGTGCTGGGCATCGGCCTCGAAGTCGAGCAGGCCCGCCTTGCTTATGACGATGTGCGCGAGCGCCTCGCAGTATCCGCACAGGCTCTCTCCCAGGCGGAGGAGAGCGCGAGCCTCAGCCATGCGCGTTTCGAGAAGGGCGCCCTGCTTGCAGCCGAGCTCATCGGCGCCGAAAGCCGCCTTGTAGAGCTTCGCATGAGGCGTGTCGTAGCAGCGGCGGACGAACGCATTGCGCTTGCCGAGCTGCGCAGAGCGCTCGGCCTGCCCACTCTCACCCAACCCTGATTTTCGATCAAACCATGAAGCCAGCCCGTCTTACCCTCCCCATTCTCGCCCTCGCCCTATTGGCAGGGTGTTCGAAGCCCCATTCCGAATCATCATCGTCCGCCGCAGGACTGCCCTCCGTCAAGGTGCAGACCTCGACTGTGAATTTTGAAGAAGTACCAGCGATCACCGAGGTCACTGGCACGGTCCGTCCCGTACAGCGGGCGATCATCGCCGCAAAGGTGATGGGCGTTATCGGAGATATGCCCGTTACCCTGGGCCAGCGCGTCAAGGCCGGCGATCTCCTCATCAGCATCAGCGCCGGCGAGATCTCCGCCCGCGTGCAGCAGGCCAAGTCTCAGCTCAATCAGGTACAGCGAGATCTTGAGCGGGAGCGCGATCTTCTGACGAAGAGCGCCAGTACTGCCGACATGGTGAAGAATCTCGAAGACCGTTTTGGCATGACGCAGGCCATGGTCAACGAAGCCGAAGTGATGCTCGGCTACACTTCGGTGCTGGCGCCATTCGACGGGGTCGTGGCTCGAAAGATGGTCAATGCCGGCGATCTGGCGGCGCCCGGCATGCCCCTTCTCGAGGTCGAGGGGCTTTCCAGTTTTCAGATTGAGGCCAACGTGCCCGACTCGATCGCTTCAAAGCTGGCCGGCGGCGCCCTGGTCTCGGTGGATGTTCCCGCAGCGGGGCTCAGCTTTTCCGGAAAGATCGTGGAGCTTTCTTCATCTTCCGACGCATTTGCCCGGAACGTTCTCGCCAAGATATCGGTTCCCGAGGGTCTGGCGGTCAGATCGGGCCAGTTTGCCCGGGTGCAACTTTCGGGTGCTCCGGAGAAGGCTCTGCTTGTGCCTTCCGCAGCCATTTCCACTTTGGGGCAGATGGAACGGGTCTTCATCAACAGGGAAGGCCGGGCTGTATTGCGCCTGGTGAAGACAGGTGCGGTGCATGGCGCTCGTGTTGAAGTGCTCTCCGGCCTCGGGGAAGCCGATCAGGTGGTCGTCAATCCTCCTGTTGGATTACAGGAGGGCCAGATTCTGGAGGTCCAGCCATGAGCGCGGATAGTTCCTCTTCTTTGTACGCTGCTCCGAAATACGGTTTTGCGGGGCGTCTGGCGTCGATCTTCATCGATTCCAAACTGACTCCCATCGTCATTGCAGCCTCCCTGCTGCTGGGGCTGTTTGCGATCCTGATGCTCCCTCGCGAAGAGGAGCCGCAGATCAAGGTCCCCATGATCGACGTGCTCGTCTCCATGCCGGGTGCCGACGCCAAAGACCTGGAGAATCGCGTGACGCGTCCGATGGAGAAACTCCTGTGGGAAATCCCCGGAGTGGAATACATCTATTCCACGGTTATGCCGGGCGCCAACATGACGGTCGTGCGTTTCAAGGTGGGCGAGGATCTTGAGAAGAGCCTCGTGAAGCTGAACCAGAAGATGCAGACGAATTTCGACCGCATCCCGCTGGGTGTGAGCTTTCCTCTCATCAAGCCGCGGACCATCGACGACGTGCCCATTCTGGCTCTTACGTTTCATAGCGGGAGTTACGACCATTACACTCTGCGCCGGATAGCGGCCCAGGTGGACGACGCAATCAAGACGGTGCCCGAGGTCGCGGAGACCACGCTTATTGGCGGAGCGCGGCGCCATGTGCGCGTGCTGCTCGACCCGCAGAAGCTCAGCTCGCGCAATCTCAGCGCCGCCTATCTGGTGCCCATGCTGCAGCAGGCAAACGCGCAGACGCATACCGGAACGCAAAACTACGCCAACCAGGAGACCGTGCTGCAAACGGGAGTATTTTTCCGCGATGCGCGGGACGTTGGCTCCGTTGTCGTCGGCTCCTTCAATGGCAGCCTTATCTATCTGCGCGACGTGGCGACAATCGTCGATGGGCCCGAGGAGCCTTCCAACTATGTGCTTTACGGAAAGGGCGGGACGGCGACGGGCGCCGAGGAGGCGGCGGTCACCCTCAGTCTGGCGAAGCGGCCGGGAGCAAATGCCGTCGACGTCGTCAACTCCGTGCTCGCCAAGGTCGAAGGCATGAAGGGCAGGCTCATTCCGGCCGATATCGGCGTGGCCGTGACGCGCGACTACGGCGCGACCGCGAGCGACAAGTCCAACGAACTCCTTCTTCACATGGGCCTCGCCGTATTCGGTGTCGCCATCCTGATCCTGCTTTTCCTGGGCTGGCGCGAGTCGCTCGTCGTGATGCTGGCGATCCCCGTGACGCTGGGTCTCACGCTGCTGGTGTTCTACCTCTATGGATACACCCTTAACCGCATCACGCTTTTCGCCCTGATATTCTCGATCGGCATCCTGGTGGACGACGCGATCGTGGTGGTCGAGAACATCGTGCGCCACATGGGGCTGCCGAGCTGCCGCCGCAAGAAGCTCGTCCAGGTGGCGGTGGAGGCGGTGGATGAAGTCGGCAATCCGACTATTCTCGCGACCTGGGCCGTGATCGCCGCCGTCCTCCCGATGGCTTTCGTGAGCGGCATGATGGGCCCGTACATGAGGCCCATTCCGATCGGCTCCAGTGCTGCCATGCTTTTCTCGCTTTTGATCGCCTTTGCGGTGACCCCCTGGGCGGCGCTTAGGGCGCTCCGTGGACATGCGGCGCACAGCGACCATGCAGCCGAGTTTGTGGATGCTCCAGCATCCGGGGAGACGGGCGGAGCCGATGCGATGCCCAGCAACGCGTTTACGCGAATCTACACGAGCGTCATGCAGCCTCTCCTCGACCATCGCAACTGGCGCTGGGCATTTCTGGCCGTGGTTGCCGGATTGACTGTCGGGTCCATGGGGCTGGTGGGAATCAGCGCGGTGAAGGTGAAAATGCTGCCCTTCGACAACAAGTCGGAGTTCCAGGTCATCCTGAACATGCCCAGGGGTTCGACGCTTGAGCAGACTGCGGCGGTTTCCCGTGAGATGGCCGCGTCCCTCCGGTCCGAGCCTGAGGTGCGTGACTACCAAGTGTATGTCGGCACCGCCTCTCCGTTCAATTTCAATGGTCTGGTGCGGCATTATTTCATGCGCCGGGGCGCCGATGTCGCCGATATTCAGGTGAACCTTCTGCCCAAGCACGAGCGCAGCGCGCAAAGCCATGACATTGCCAAGCGGATTCGTCCGCGCCTGGCGGCGATCGCCGCCAGGCACGATGCCGACGTTGCGGTGGCTGAAGTGCCGCCGGGACCTCCCGTTCTCCAGACGCTTGTCGCCGAAATCTATGGGCCAAACGAGGAATCGCGTCTCAAGCTCGCCGAGAAGGTTCGCGAGATCTATCGCTCTACGAAAGGCGTCGTGGATGTGGACTGGTACGTCGAAAAGCAGCAGCCCAAGACGGTTTTCCGCGTGGACAAGGCCAAGGCGGCCCTGCACGGGATCACTGAGGCGGAGATTGCGCGCACCGTGCAGATGGCGGTCATGGGGTACCCGGTCACATTGCTCCATGCGCCGAAGGAGCGCGAGGATGTGGATGTCTATCTTGAGTTGCCGCGCACCCTGCGTGCGAGGCCTGAAAATATCCTGGCGCTCTCCGTGCGCTCCGAGATGAATCCGCAGGCGCCGCTCGTGCCGCTGCGCGAGTTGGTGACGGTCGAGCAGAAGCTCACCGAGCGGAATATCTATCACAAGAACCTGCAGAACGTCACTTATGTCACTGCCGATGTCGCGGGGGTGATCGAGAGCCCCGTGTATGCCATCTTTCAGATGAACCGTGAGCTCGCGAAACTCGATGGGCGCGATTTCGGAGGCACGAAGCCCGAGGTAAGGATCTATAATGGCAGCATGCCCAAAGATGATTCCGAACCTGCGATGAAATGGGATGGGGAATGGCAGGTGACGCTGGAGGTCTTCCGCGATCTGGGGCTGGCCTTTGGCGCGGTGTTGATCCTGATCTACATGCTCATGGTCGGCTGGTTTAAGAATTATACCACGCCTCTGATCGTGATGACGGTCATTCCGTTCTCGCTCGTCGGCATTCTGCCTGCGCACTGGCTGATGGGCGCGTTTTTCACGGCCACCTCGATGATCGGGTTCATGGCGGGTGCGGGGATTGTGGTTCGCAACTCGATCATCCTTGTCGATTTTATCGAGTTGAGACTCAGCCACGGCCTTGCGCTTCGCGAGGCATGCATCGAGTCGGGCGCGGTGCGTTTCCGCCCGATGATGCTCACCGCCTTTGCGGTGATTGTGGGCGGCCTGGTCATTCTGGCCGATCCGATCTTCCAGGGACTGGCAATCTCGTTGCTCTTCGGCGCCATCGCCTCGCTGCTGATCAGCCCGCTCGCCGTTCCGCTCATCTACTACATAATGTACGCGGGTCGGCAGACCTCTCGTAAGAGCGTAAGTGGTGTAAGAGCGTAAGAGGAGTAGGGGAGGGAAGCTATTAGCTCGTAGCTTCTCTCCGGCGACAACCCGCGCTTTTGCTTAAGGCGGTCGCTTCGCCGTAGCCGATTTCAATCAATCAATTCAAATTGAACAGAAGGTAACGAAGTGTCTCAAGTTATTCTGCATCAAAGGCCTCTCTGTTGAACGCATGCAACGTATCCCTTGATGGGGGTCTTCAGAAAAGCGCTTCGTTGCCTTCTGTTTAAAAATCCTGATTTCAAAACTCTTGAAAATCTCTACGCGTAATATGCACGCAAGAAAACAACAGACTCCGACATAGTGAACGGAGAGAGAGGGATTCAAGAACACGCATCAGACGTGCAACAAGAGCGCACGGCGGGCTATTTCGAAGTCGCGCTCAAGGTTTGCGCATAGGTCGGATGCCCCTTCGAAGGAGTTGGTGTCCCCCAACTGTTCGAGTTTTGCGCTGTGCAACGCCATGTTCTCCACTCCCAGGATACTGCTGCTGTCGGCGAGCAGGTGTGCCGCGTCCTTAAGATGCGCGGAGTTTTGTTGGGTAATGGCAGTCCTGATCATCTTCAGCAGCTTCGGTGTATTGCCTAGGTAGAGGGTGATCATCTCCTTAATATTGGAGGTCTGAAGCAGTTTCATCTGGTCGAAAACGGACCAATCAATCTGTTCCGGTTTGCCGGCTGGTTTTTCCCCCGAGGCGTTCGCCTTGCGCTGTCCGAAATGCTCGAGCGCCGTCTGCAGATCCTCGATATGGATGGGCTTGCTCAGGTAATCGTCCATGCCTGCGGCAATGCAATCTTCCCGGTCTCCCTGCATGGCGTTGGCGGTCATGGCGATGATGAACGGGCGGTCTTCCCTGGGCCATTTCTGGCAGATGAGGCGCGTTGCCTCCAGACCGTCCATTTCCGGCATCATCACGTCCATGAGAATGATATCGTAGGTGCGGTTCTCGAGGGCCGTCAGAGCTTCATGGCCGTTGCCGACGGTGTCGGCATCGTAGCCCATCTTTTTCAGGATCATCAAGGCGAGCTTCCGATTCACAGGGTGGTCCTCGGCCAGCAGAATCTTCAGTGGCAGGCGTCGAGCGAGATCCGAGTCGATCTTCTGTTTATCGGGCGCTTTCCCCTGCCGGGCTTCGGACGCGGCGCCGAAGACCTCAGTGAGCAGGTTGAAAAGCTGCGATTGCTTGATCGGCTTGACGAGATAGGCGACAAGATGGGGAGCAGTGGCGTCATCTTCCCTTTTCCCCGAGGAGGTGAAAATGGCCAATGGCAGAGAGTGCTCGTCCCGATGAAGGCGAATCTTTTTGGCAAGCTCGATCCCATCCATTTCCGGCATCTGCATATCCAGCAACGCCAGGTCAAAGGGATCGCCCCGGCATATCCATTCCAGGGCTTCCAGCGGAGAACTTGTGTCGCGCGGAATCATGCCCCACGCCTGTGTCTGCAGTGTGAGCACCCGCCGATTAGTCTTGTTGTCGTCGACGATCAAAACCCTGCGGCCCTGCAGATGGGGAGGACTCACGTTCAGACTGGTGCGGGTCACGGACAGCGGCGCCGGTGGCGCCTTAATCGTAAAAACGAAGGAACTGCCTTTGCCGACCTCGCTCTCGACCTGCATCGATCCCCCCATGCATTCGCTCAGGCGCTTGCTGATGGCGAGACCCAGGCCTGTGCCGCCGTATTTCCGGGTCGTCGAAGTGTCGATCTGGCTGAAGGAATGGAACAGGCGGGAAATGCGTTCCGGCGGGATGCCAATACCGGTGTCTGTCACGGTGAAGCGAATCGTCACAGGAGAGGCCGGGTTGGGCGGGCTATCCGAGGGTTGCACGGCCTCGGCAAGCGTTTGGATGTCAACCGTCACTTCGCCCTTCTCCGTGAACTTGATGGCATTGCCGAGCAGGTTTACCAGGATTTGGCGGACGCGGGTGACATCGCCGATCAGGCTGCCGGGAACGAGCGGGTCGATGATATAAGCGAGCTCCAATCCTTTTTCCGAAGCCTTGGGTGCGACCAGGTCGAGCGCGCTCTCCACGCAGTCCCGCAAGTCGAAGGGGTTCTCCTCCAGCTCCAGCTTGCCCGCCTCGATCTTGGAGAAATCCAGGATATCGTTGATGATGGTGAGCAGGGCATCGCCGCTGGACCGTATGGTATCCGCGATGTCGCGCTGCTCCGAATTCAGTCCGGAATCCATCAGCAGTCCGGTCATGCCGATCACGCCGTTCATCGGAGTCCGTATCTCGTGGCTCATTGTCGCCAGGAAAACGCTCTTTGCATGGTTGGCGGCTTCGGCCCGCTCCCTGGCCACGACGAGTTCGCTTTCCGCTTTCTGGCGTTCGGCGATCTCCCGTTTCAATTCATCGTTGGCCTTGGAAAGCTGGGAAGTGCGTTGCGAGATGCGCGCCTGCAACTCGAATTCACGGCGTCGCAAGCGAAATTCGCGCCTCAGGTAGGTGAGGATTCCGATGCCGACAACTCCGGCGACGCATGCCATGTAGAATGAGATCGTCTGGTAAAAATAGGGCTTTAGGCGGAATGAGATCGCTGTGCCCACTGTGTTCCAGACACCGTCATTGTTGCAGGCGACCACGTTGAAACGATAATCCCCGGGCGGAATTCGCGTGTAGTAGGCCACTCTCTGGCTGCCTCCCTCGATCCAGTCCTTGTCGTAGCCTTCGAGCTGATACTTGAAGCGCACGCGGTCGGGGATGAGAAGGCTGAGCGCGGTATAGTGAAACTCGATCTTATCTAGGCCGGGCTGGAGGATCAGATAGTGCCGGCCGGACAGGGAATCTCCGTTGACGACAACCTTCTCCAGCACGACAGGCGGCGGGACCGTGTTTTGCCTAATGCGGCGCGGATCTATTGAAACCATTCCCCTCCTCGTGGGAAACCACAGAGTGCCGTTGCTCTGCTTCCAGCCGGAGGGTTGGTACTCGTTCAGGCACTCTTCGCTTCTCATTCCGTCGGCGGTTGTGAAGACCCTGCATTGGAGGGAGCTGATGCGCCCGGTGTCCAGATTCTCGAAGTCCAGGCCGCGCACGCGGAACAATCCGCGCGGACTGCTCATCCACAGATCGTTCGAATCATCTATCAGCACGGAGTAGATCTGGTTGGTGAGCAGCCCCTCCTTGGTTGTGTAGGCCGTGAACTCCCCCTTGCGGAAGCGGGTGAGCCCTCCGCGCGCAGAGCTGATCCATAAGGTTCCCTGGCCGTCATCGGCGATGGCATCGAGGTAATGATCAGCCATGCCAGGGGACACGACTGTGCGGAAATATTTCGAGCTCTGCGGATGCTGTTCGTACCAGGCTTTTCTTTCTTCGAGCCCGGCGGGTGTTGTGAAACGGGTGATATCTCCGTCCTTCACGCGCCACAGACCGTCAAAACCCGCCATCCACAGCGT
The DNA here is from genome assembly GCA_041652235.1 of Opitutaceae bacterium. Lineage (GTDB taxonomy): Bacteria > Verrucomicrobiota > Verrucomicrobiia > Opitutales > Opitutaceae > MWDT01. Next base: position 23,443 of record JBAZHQ010000015.1, read on the forward strand.
GCCATCATCCTCTCGGTGGATGGAGACGATCATGAAGGGAACGGTCAGGGGAGAACCGTCGCGTAAGAGATAGGGAGCGGTCCGGCCGTCCTTCCAACGACACATGCTATTCAGATTCCCATAGCAAAGAATCATGCTCTCATCGTCTTCGGTAATTGCAGATATCCATTGAGAGGGTACTCCCTGATCCGGGCCGAATCGACTGACCGCACCATCCTTTATCCGGGTCAATAAACCGTTTTGGCCGAGCCAAAGACTGCCGTCGCGGGCGATATACGGTGGGCCGCCGTTTACGGAAGGGTAGAGCGTTATTTTGCCGTTTTTGAGCTGCGTGACCCCTATTTTGACGCCGCCGTTTACTAGAAACATGCTGCCGTCCGCCCCTTCGATAGACGATGACGCCACAGTTGACACTAATCCCTCATCCGCAGTCCACGATGTCACGCTGATATCCTTGAAACGATGCAGCCCGTCACTGGTGCCGATCCAAAGGCTGCCTTCCTTGTCCTCAAAAAGGGTCTGCACACCATCGAGATTGATTTGATCGGCACTTGTGAAGGGCTTCTTTTTCCCGGCGGATATTCGGATGATTCCAGTGGAGATTCCGACCCAGAGGTTGCCATCGCGGTCCTCGCACAAGGCTGTGATATGTCCGCCAAGGAGATCGTTGTCTTTGGCAAGGGGAATCAATTCTCCCTCTTTCCAGCAAAAAAGCCCCAGGGTTGTTCCGATCCAGACCTCGCCATGGCTGCCGGCCAGGATTGCCGTCGAGCGTAAGCCGGGAATCGGGATGGTGATCCGCTTGTCACCATCGATACACTCGACCCAATCTAAGGAACCCACCCAGAGCCTGTCCTGGACATCTTCAGCAAGTGCGACGGTCCGGGCGTTCATGGTAGGAATGAGGGCTGGAGCCTGTTTGTCCCGGATTTGGAAGAGGCCGCTCATCGTCCCAAAATGCAGGGCTCCTTGGCGGTTAACCAGCAGTGTTGCTATTTTATGGTCTACCAAGCCGATATCGATGATGCTCATCACCCCGTTCTTCATGCGGCGGATTCCCGTGGGATCTGTCCCGACCAACAGAGTGCCGTCGGCATCAAGAAACAAGGAGGTGACATTTTCGAGTCGCGTCGTATCGTCCGGGAAAGTGGGGATAACGGTGAAGCGCACACCGTCGAAGCGTACCAAACCCGCGGGCGTGCCGAGCCAGAGATATCCGTCGGAAGTCTGGTTAATCGCCTGCACTGTGCTCGCTTGCAGTCCATCGCGCTGCAGCCAGACGTCGTGTGCGAACTGGGAAACGGGCACGTGGCTATCCAATCCGAAAGTCCGGGAAGAGGGGACAATGCTAGCCAGAAAAAGAAGGAGGCACGCAAGGCAGGTGCGGGAACGGATCGGCATTATAACCGACTCGGCTGCCCTGCTGCTGTAATGTGCTGCCATAACGTGATCACAGGCGTTTTCGAGGTAAGAGGGAAGGCAATATGATAAACGATCTTTACTGAGAGGGGTAGGTACCTTTGCTACCGGCTTCTGATGCCTGATCTGCATCCGTCATTGCGCGGCGGAGTCGCAACCGCACGGGACTGCGCCCCCAGCCCGACGAGGTGTGGGAAGAGGAAAACTGAAGGAAGTCTTCATGCGAAGAAATACACCGGCCAGGGTCCTCGCACGAAGACACGAAGGCACGAAGGAAAGGTATTTTTTTAACCGCGAATTGAGCTAATAAAGCGAATTAAAGATAATTCAGGATTCGCGTAGATTCGCACTATTCGTGGTTCCAAAATGCATTACCCGATCGGTTTTTAACACGGAGGTCCCGGAGACATACAAGAAAGGCATCTTCGCGCCTTCGTGACTTCGTGCGAGAATGGATCGAAGTCCGAGCTTTGGAGTGTAAGTTGGATTCGAGATGATTGCGGCAATCCAATGCAGCCGGACTTTGACTTCCATAGTGAAACTATCGTTAATCACGGATTCTAGATGCTGGTTTCCTTGAGAGAATTAAGATCGGACAAAGCGGATAACGCATAAACGACCATGAAATCCTACCGTAAAGAACTCTGGGTTGAAGTGCCGTCCCGGCGCGCCTTCATGAATATCACTCCCCAGGTCGAAGAGGCGTTGCGGGAGAGCGGTGTGAAGGAAGGCCTTGTGCTGGTCAACGCGATGCACATCTCGGCTTCCGTTTTCATCAACGACGATGAGTCCGGCCTGCACGCCGACTTTGAGAAATGGCTGGAGAGGCTCGCGCCGGAAAAGCCCCATGCCCAGTATGCGCACAACCGGGGCGAGGACAATGCCGACGCCCACCTGAAGCGCATGATCATGGGCCGGGAGACGGTGGTTGCCGTGACAAAAGGCGCGCTGGATTTCGGCCCCTGGGAGCAGATCTTCTACGGCGAATTCGACGGCCTCCGCAGAAAGCGCGTCCTTATAAAAATCATCGGTGAGTGATCAGGCGGCGATCTGGGTAGGCCCGACCTTGGTCGCGGCCTGTCTTCGCGCTGCGAGTCCATACCTTTCTCCGATAGCCGAAAGCCAATCGCCGACAGCAAAGACCTGCCTGAACTTAAAGCTTATAACTTACATCTTATAGCCTCTTTGGTTGCAGCTCCGTCTTTCGTGAGTTTCCGTGATTTTTCGTGGTTAACCGCCTTGGTCTGAAATCCCCACCTTCGATCCATTCTCGCGCAGTGACGCAGAGACGCGGAGGTTCGATCCCTCCTCCGTGTTAAAAAATGCCTTGGGATCGATCTGAATCCTGAGTCATCCAAACCAAGGCATTCGAACCGTGTTCACAGCGGGGAAAACTACTCAGTTCGACGGAGTCAAAGCGACACACGAGCGATAGTTATATTATCGGTGGCAACTTCAAACGGAATATTTAGCAAACGGAGTACAGGAAGTCTGTATATAAGCCGGTTCCATGAAGCAATTAGTTTGAAGCGCCTAGGACCCATCGCATTGTAAATCGATTGCCCATTTATCCAGCGGCTTGGTTGTGGGACAAGATTTACTTCCAGAGATTCGCTGACTGAAAGAACGCATTCCAATCCAATATTTTTTAGAAGCGCACGAAAACCATCAGGATATATACGCCAACAATCGAATGGGTCATCGCGCCAGCAACCAAAACATGAGGAATAAAACGAAAGGAAAAGGAAACATGTCACTGATACCCGACGGGGAGCCAATCCCGTCCGAGAAAGGTCGGCAGCCGCT
>JBAZHQ010000016.1:0-26637 GCA_041652235.1 Opitutaceae bacterium
CTGGAGGATGGCGGGCAGTCGATCCCACTCTTCCTGGCTCAAATAGGGAGATTTGACCGCGCCCTTGGGCCACTCGAAAAGAGCATCGTCCTTGCCCAGGCGCTTGCCCTTGCGAAAGTCGATCCTTCGCCTGGCCACGCGGCTGATCAGGTCGGCGCCCTGCTCCTTGATTCTGGCCGCCGCGGCATAGTTGCCTGCGATGCGATCGTAAACGACAACATCGCCCAGGCCCAGCACAGCCATGAACTCCTGCATGAGCCGCAGCTCGTGCTTGCGGTAGTTGCCCACGGCGGTTTTAAGCACGGCTCCCCCCTTGAGCAGGCAAAGCGCGAGCACTCGCATGAGGGGGAAACCACAGCCCTTCTTCTGAAACCTGGGCTGGGGAAACTCAGCCTGATTTTCAGGCGTGTCGGGCAGGGCAACGGTGGTGCCGTCGACAAGCAAAAGCCTCTTGCCCGGAAGTATCCCCGGGGCGGCGGCCAGTTGAGAGGCCGACCTGGCGCCCTGCTCGATCGCCTGTTCGAGAAGGAGCTCGGGCAGGCGTGCGCGGGCCTGGCAATAGGCGCTGTTGCCTGCGCAGAGGGGTTTATGCTCCGGCGACACGAGCGAGAGCATCGCCTGCAACTGGCGCACCACCTCGTCGCAGGAGGCGTTGCCCGAGAGCATCTGGAAGACCAGGCACCAGAAGGTGCGCCGTCCAGAGTAAGGGCGCTCCGTGGGGAACGGCTCGGCAAGCAGGCCGGCGGGCAGAAACCCGCCCAGCCGCTCCTCGATCTTGGAGAGCGTGCAGGCCTTTGCGGCCTGCAGGAATTTACCAAAACGCAGGGGACCGGCGAGATCCCCGAAACCGGGAAGAAAAGAGTTGTCAAACATAGGGCGGTAGTACTACCGCCCTATTGACGCCAATGCTAGACTAAAACCGATGAAACCCAAAAAAACCTTCTCCCAGGCCGACGCCCTCAAGCACTACGAACACCTCAAGACCACCCTTTCCAGCACCGGCTGGATTAGCGAAGGCTATGTGCAGGATAGAGGACCCGGAGCCGGAGGCCCCTGCTTCCAGTGGACCCGCAAGGTCAAGGGCAAGACCGTGAGTGTCGCTCTCTCCAAGGAACAATACGAGTGGCTCAAAGCCGCCATCGAAAACTGGAAGCAGGTCCAATCTGCTCTCAAAGAAATGCAACGCCTGAGCCGCTTGGTTCTCTTCGAAACCGTCCCCGGAGTTCCACGACGCAAGCCACTGACTAAGAGAGCTATGGGGCTAATTTAAGCGCCATTCACCTATGTCCCCGGATCGTACCCGTCACGGTTTGGACGTTGGCGCAGGCGCTAACTTCGCGGGATCAAATTCCAGGTTGCGGCTGCCTGGCTTCGGATTCAGCCACCACGTAGCCACAATATAGCTCGGATAACCGGGATTCGTCTGCGTGGAGAGATGGAGCTTCAAACGGGCGTAGGTACCATTTCGAGTCTTCACGTAAAACTGTTTGTCGAACTGACCCATGTAAGCCTCCTCCTTGCCCGTTTCCTGATAGGTGAAGGCTTTGGTATAACCACTTTCGGGAGCCTGATACATCTGCCGCGAGGTGCTTTCCGTCAACCCACCTTCGGGTGCTGCTACTGTCGCTGACCACGGGTATCGCTGAAGCCATTTGCCCGGCTCCGCCAATGGGTGGTTTACTTCGATCACCACGTCTCCGCCGGTAGACACCCTTTTGCCCGTCGCCAAGTCAATACGCAGTGCCGGACCATCAACAGACAAACGCCAATCGAGGTCAGAAAACTGCACCATCGGCTCCGCGCCTTGCAGCTTCCACATGGTAAGGATGACCGGATTTTTTAAGTCCGGCATGTAGCGGTCTTTTTCGCTTACCAGCTCCGTAAAGTGAAACGGGCCTTTCTCGCCGTCGTATTCGTAGCCGGGCTTGACCAGGCTCAAGCCTAACGTGCGGCCTTTCATTCCGCTAATGGAAAAAAATCCCCGCGTATCGCTCTTGGTCTCGCACTTCGCCATGCCCGAGGTCAGCCCGGTATTGTAAAGCACCGAGGCGTAAACCGCGACATCGGGCAGCGGCATGCCCGCCTGATCTACTACTTTGCCGTAAAATTCAATGTTCTTGTGGTTGAGACCGCCCAGCAGATTGCCCATCTGCTCACGCTTGGCCGGAGTTACAACAGTGGTAGCGGGAGCGGGTGCCGCCTGCTCTTTCGGCTTGAGCGTCGGAGACGACGACGGTGGCGTCGTCTGCGGCTCCGACGATTTCGGTTGGCGTGATCTCCACCAAAAAAACACCAGCGTTAAAAGAAGGAGCAACAGTGTCAGGATGATCCAGTGACGATTTTTCATGGCGTAGTGGGTAAATTGAAGCCGCGTATACCGAGCAGCGTTTTCCAGTAGTTACCTTGCCTCATATTATTGGAGCGGAACTGAGCGCTATGCCATTTGTGGGCACCCCACTTTTGACCATCGGAACCCTGAAGTCCCGTGTCGTCCGGCCAGATGGAAGAAGAAGTCAGGTCAACCGCATCACTCATTCCAAGAGGGCTCGCCGTCGCGCCGACTGCGCGAGAGCGCGATTCGGCGGCAAAGGCCATGATTTCCCAACGATTCTGTGGAATGGTCGCGTCGCCAAGGTGTAAGTCTTCGCTCCACACCGGTGTCCGGCGGACAAACAAGTCCTGCACCACGTTGGGATCGCCGAGATATTTATACGTCCAAGGCTGATCGGGATCGTCGAGGCCATCGGGCTTCAGGAACTGGTTGGCCTCCCAGACATCACGCCAGAGCGCATAGTCGTTCACGTTGTAGAAGTTGACCCGGCGGCCCGCCGCGACGCCATTTTCGGCTAGCCAGTTGGAATAAATATTCGGCGTCTCCGGGTAGCCGCCATCGACATACGCAACAATGGTCGCCAGCGGAACGTCCGCCAGCAGGGAATTCGCGAGGGAACCGTCGTAAGTGTGCGAAGGCACCGCCGCCTGTGACGCAACGTAGCAATCGACGACATTGCTAGAGCCGACGTGCGATAGGCGGCGCAGGGCCTCGCCAGCAACCACATTGCCCATGCTATGCGCCAACACGTTCACGCTCGAATAACTGCGCAGGCTGGTCAGCAGTTGCATGAGCGGGAAGGAAGACTTCCACGCCGACCACTCGCCCCGGTCGTAATTGGTCGGGTCGGTCGATGCGCTGTAACCGGAGTTCAGCCAAGTTTTCACCATGAGGTTATCCTTCACGAGTGCGCCAAAGTTATAGGTCGTTGGCCAGCAGAAGACACCGAAGCGACCCTTGTAGCCCTGCCAGTAAAGCCGCTTGAACGCAGTTTCGGCGAAACGGTTTTTCTCCTCAGGCTTCATATTCCAGCCATGGACGTAGAGGATGTACTTGTTCTCCTCGGGGGCACCGGCGGCATATTCAAAGCCAGTGCCATAGCTTACGCTGTTACCGCTGCGACTGAGCATCTTTTTTCGCGTCGCCGTGGCCGACGGATCGCCGCCATTGCCGTCGCCCGCCGTCCAGCGTTCATAAAAATCCTCGATACTCTTCAGATCCATCCAGACGCCCGGACCTTCGCCGATGGGCTGTTTGTTCTTGTCGAGAATGACGAGCTTGAGCTGGCCCTTGCCCACACTGCAGCCTTCAAAGAGCAAGTGCTTGGTCGGGTTGTCGGCTTGCAATCCCCCGAAAAGCCAGGTCGGTAAAACGAAAATATCCGAGTCGCTGACCACGGTGTGCAGTGATGTCTCCTGATCTTCCGCCGAGTAGCGATGGTCTCGGACGGCATAGCGCGGATGATTCAGGCTGATGATCGTCTGCAAGTAAGCCATCGCCGGGTCGGTGAGATACTTAGTTCCACCGTCGGACTCGTGGTGCTCATAGAGCTTGATTGACGGATGCGTGTTGCCGGTGTCCGTCCACTTCAGGCCGACATATAAATCCGCCGAACCATCTTCCTTTGGTTTGAATGCGTCGCCCAGGCCTTGGACCGAAAGCGACAGCCGCGCAAAGTCCTCCAGATCGCGCTTCGATGGGATTACATTCTCCTGCCAGTCGAGCTTGCCGTCGTCGCTGACTGCAAGGTCGTCTTCCTCCGTATCACTTCCGTCAACCGTATGGCTGCGGTCAATGTCATCATTGAGCCAGAAACGGAAGGGGTTGTCGGCGGAGGTGGCGTCGGAGTTGTCTTCGCTTGACAGTTTGATCTGGCCGTCGCGGTTGGCGTCGACTGACAACCCCAAACTTAAAACTTCAATCGTGTATTTACCGTCGATATTCGGATGTCTCTTTTCAAGGTTTCCATCGGCAGGATCAATTCCAAGCGGGTCTATAGCGTAAATTGGACTCTCAGTTTCTCCCGTCGCAGGAGTCCAGCTCATAAAATTGTACTCTTTGTTTATAGGATTACTTAAAGGCGTAAATACCTCCAACCAACATATTTTCTCCTGTGCAGTCACTGTTGGCACGATTTTATATTGTGCCTTTATCGATGAGTATTTTTTATCGGCTTGATCTTTTAGCAATGCCTTCACTAAATCGTTATCATCAAAAGAGCCTGTAAAGTTACTAAATGGATAATCTTGATCCCATTTATATAGATCGTCAATGCCCGTATGCCACTGGACATCTGATTTTGTAATAATCGGACTTAAACTAGTACGCTCGCTTTCATTTATGCAATGATCAATGTCGTAGGTCAGCCAATGATCAGCCTCCCATCCAGTATATATAATAAGCTCTCCATCAGAATTGTATCTTTTATATGTACTTGAGCCCTCGTAACCTCCAACTAATTCGTAATAATGTATATTATCGTGCGATTTACGCATTGATGTACCATGATATATGCCATATGATATAGTTAGATCTTCAGTAAATATAGCAGTATAATATCCTTGCGCATAGCCGGTTAAAGTCCGACTATATATATTAACAACTGGATTTACCCCCACAGGATGCTCACAATACACATCTTTGGAAATGCCATTATTTGTTTGGGCAGATGCACTTGTCCCCCAACTACAAAGCGCCTTCCCAGGGATAAGAACCAGCAACGATGCAAGAACTGATTTATAGGCTATAAGTCTCATGAGTGATATTGCTCGAATGTTATTTTATCAATTTGACGGCCGCACGTATACACGAGCAATCCCTTCTTCATCTGTGTGTATCTGCAAACCACGCACTTTACCGCGTCCGTAGGGATTTTCAGTAAGGAGATTACTGTCATCAAAAGTGTGGAAACTAATAGGTGCACCGGCAAGTATTCGTCCCTCAACATCGGTTACTTTAACAGCCAGAAGTCCATTTGGGCCTAGATGTTCCGAATAATCATACAATGGTGTAATATTTGGCAGCATTCCATTATAGTAATCATTGGGGTCTGTACCGCATCTAATTTCATCAACGAGAGTCACACCGTCGCCATCGTCATCGCTGGAGCCATCAATGACGTTTTCAACAAGGCTCATCGGATTCCGTGGATCCGAGCCAAGTTTAAACTCCTGGAGATTGGTCAGCCCATCGTTATCATAATCCAATTCAGCATCATTGGCATCGTTCGATTTCATCGAATGGTCAATTTCCCAGCCGTCGGGCAAACCATCTCCATCTGTATCAGAATTATGGGGATCGCTGCCATTAACATATTCTTGAATATTTGTTAGCAAATCGGAATCAGGATCAAAATCACGATCATTTATTGTAGGATCTAATCCGTGTGCCACCTCCCACGCATCATCCATCCCGTCGGAATCTGCATCGATAAACAGAGGATTATCGCAGCCGACAAATAGATTGTCGAATCTAGATAGAAACAGAGAATGCCCTTGTATCGAAAATAATGAAAATCGATCCATAGTTGAATCATTTGATATCATATCTGCTTTAACAATCCTGCCATTTACATATAGATCCCACCTATGGGCGGCGTAATCCATACGGAAAGTAAATCGAGACCAGTCTTTCACTTGATCATCTGAATTTAACTTCAACTTGCATTCAGTTCGAACCCAACCTTGGCCCTGCTCGATACCATTATCTCTGTCATAGACATAGATAACACCATTCTGGTCCTCCCTTGCCAGTGATACTTCCGCGCTTTCCGAAAAGAATGCCGTTGAAAGATCAAGTTCATTATCTGCAACTGGCTTAGCAAAAAAGTCTACAAAGACTACGCTTTGATCAGTGCTTGTTGAGAAAAGCTGACTTAGCTGTCCACGCGATGACTCTGGTTGTAGAACAACCGATTTAAGCCCTGAGCTAAAATCGGAGCCACTTACCAAGGCCGTGTCAGCTTTCGGGATACAATTCCAAAGTTTTTGACCTGACAGTGCGCCATTTAAAAATCCTTCGCCGATTTCGAAGTTTGCGACATATGGTATCTTTGGATAAAATATTTCCCGGAATGGCAAAGTACTTGAAACGCCTCCGGCATCATCATATGCGTTGGCGCTCAGTAAATATTCTCCTGGAGGCACATTCTCCCAAAGATACACATAAGGAGGCACTGCAGCCTCTCCGAGCTTAGTATCCCCAGCAAAGAAAGCGACTTTTGTGACAACGCCGTCCGTATCTGAGGCAGAAGCACTGAGAGATAATTTTCCATCTTCTGTCGCTGTAACTGCAAGTGATACAGCTGGGGGGTGATTACTGGTAATCGATATCGTCACCGATTCCGAGTCGGTTGACGCACCCATGTTGTCATATGCCTTCGCTACCAAAGAATGCTCACCTATAATTCCGAGAGTAGCCGAAACCTGCGAAAACGAACTGGGTTGATTCCACTCGGAATAATCGACTGCACCAACCACAACGCCATCTATTATAAATTCCACCCGAGTCAACCAACCGTCCTGATCGCTTGCGGAAGCCTGCAGGACAGCCGTGGCCCCTGATGCATAGGTAAGCCCCGATTTCGGATAAGCGAGCGTGATCACAGGTGCCAAATTCCCGGTCACTTGCATCGGCACTATTGAGGAATCAGTAAAATCTCCAAGATTATCATATGCACGAGCCTTTAGGCTGTACTCTCCTGATGAAAATCCTCGCCATTCGCATGTATATGGCGAAGTCGTCGAATAACCTATCAACTTTGTACCCTGATAAAACTCCACTTTCGTAATGTTTCCATCATCGTCCGATGCATCTGCGGCAAGCTGCACTATGTCTTGTACAGAATACTGCGAGTCTGATGCCGGAGATGTAAGGACAACACTCGGTAATATGTTTGAGTTTACTACATGCACCAAAACCGTTGTTGAAACAGCCGAAGATCCATTGCTGTCATAGACCCGTGCACTGATGGAGTAATCGCCAATAGAAAGGCCCGTCCAAACATACTGATACGGTGCGATATTAGCTTCGCCGATTTTGGAATTATCCCGGTAAAACTCAACCCTGGAGATTGCAGTGGTACTACTTCCGACCTCGGCTTTGAGTTCTATAGTATCAGTTCTAGAAAAAGTCTGATCTTCCTGGGGAGCAACTAGTACAATATTCAGCGTACTTCTTGGCGGCTCAATAATAATAGCAGAAACTAGAGAATCGGCAAAAGAGCCATTAAGGTCATAGGCTCGAGCTTTTAACGTATATGTGCCTGGAGGAACGTTTCGCCAGGTAAACTCATAGGGACTTCCTGATGAATAGTAATAATCGTTGCCAATATAAAAATCGACCCAGTCGATGCCACTTCCAGCGGAACTTGCTGTGGCTGTCATGTTAATCGTCGCTGGAGCCGAAAAGTGAGCCCCATTTACAGGTGATATCAACTCAACGACTGGTACATCTTGTGCCTCACTGACAACGGCACTTACAGTTGCTGATTCGGAGAAGGCACCTGAATTGTCATACGTTCTCGCCTTGAACACGTATGAACCAACAGGAACATCGCTCCAACTATATTCAAATGGAGCCGACGTTGATTCACCAAGTTTGGTCTCGCCTTGATAGAACTCAACCTTGGCAATCGTTCCATCCGGATCAGATGCGGAAGCGGTTAGAAGAATGCTGGCGGAGGCTGTGAATACACTTCCATTCTGCGGCGCGGTAAGCTCCACGACAGGTGGAAGATTCGCGGCTTGGCTGGTGGTTGAGAATGAAACTTGGGCGTTTCCGGCGATGGCGGAGATTGTGCTGCTCGCGCCAGATGCCGCAGGCTGTTGATAGTAAACTTGGGTGAGCCCGTTCGTGTCGGTGAGAATGGCGATCGTGCCGGATAGCGTTGGGCTCCCCGTGTTGGTAAGCGCCAGTTGGCCGCCACCACTCTGCACGACAAACGACACTGGAGTGCCGACCAGTGGAGTGGTGCCCGCTGCGTCTTTCACAGAGACGACAAAGGGTTGGGTGTTGAACTGCCCAGGGGCGGCGACCTGCTGGTTACCGCTCACAAGTGCCAGAGTCGGCGCCACACCGTTGTAATAGTCGTTCGGATAAGGATCTGCGATATCGGTGAATTGATCACCATCAGGATTGGTTTGTATGGGATTTGAGCCCAGCGAGAATTCCTGCATGTCAGTCAGCCCATCTCCGTCGCTATCAGCACCGCCGTTGTGGCTGAGGTTCCCGAAATACTGCATTTCCCAGGAATCGGTCATTCCATCCCCATCCGTATCAGTGGCAGATGGAATCAATCTGATAGCTGCCTGTTTGGTTCCAGGCGCATCGACTCCTAAAATGGTTGTATTGCCCCAACACCACACGGTCCCGTTATTTTTAGCGACGGCGGTAAAGGCATCACCGGCACATATCGCAACGCATTCAGATGCTCCCGCGACTTGGGCGGCGGTCGCTCGTCCAGCCAGCGTTCCATCTCCCAATTGGCCTGAGGTATTTCTTCCCCAGGCCCACGCAGTGCCGTCGCTCTTCAATGCCACCGTATGAAAGCCTCCTGCTGCAACAGCGACTGCTCCGGTTAGCCCGGATACCTGCACCGCAGTGGAGGCATAGCCTCCGAATGTGCCATTGCCGATCTGGCCTGAGTCATTCGAGCCCCAAGTCCAAACCGTGCCATCGCTCTTAAGGGCCACCAGATGATTATTGCCTGCAGAGATTGCGGTGATTCCCGTCAAACCAGGTATCTGGATCGAGCCGTTTATTCCCCACTTTCTAACCGTGCCATCACTCTTGAGAGCCACAGAATAGCTATATCCTGCACTCACTGCCACCACACCGGTAAGTCCGCTTACTTGCACTGCTGTCTTACGATTGGTGGTCGTGCCATCGCCCAACTGGCCGTAGCCATTGTACCCCCACGCTAAAACCGTGCCGTCGCTTTTCAGAGCCAGAGTGTGATTCATACCGGCATCTGCCGCTATGATCCCACTCACATTTAGCGCTGTAACGGGAGTTGAACTCCGGGTAGTGGTGTTATTGCCATATTCGCCGTAGCTGTTGGACCCCCAGCTCCGCACCGTTCCATCACTCATGACCGCCACATAATGCATATAGCCCGCAGCAGCAGATATGGCACCTGTAATCCCTTGAACTTGGTTAGTTCCCGTGGTCCAGAAAGTCCCGTCACTTTTTAGAGCAACGGCCTGAGCCGTAGTAGCAGATATGGCAGTGACATCCGTAAAACCACGCACTTGCACAGGATAGCTGCGCCTACCGATGTTTCCATCGGCGACTTGACCGTAGCTGTAAGACCCCCAAACCAACACCGCGCCATCGTTCCGCACTGCAACAATATCGGCTCGGCCTGCCGCGAAACTGACTATATTGGCAGCTCCGCTTGTTTGCGTCGGCAAGGTCTTGTCGATGTTGGCGGTATTACCAAAAAGGCCTGATGGGGTGGTGCCCCAAGCCCACAAGTTACCATCGCTCTTCAATGCGACCGTATACCTATTATTGGCTGCAACAGCAACCACACCGGACAGCCCGCTCACCTGAACAGGCGAGGCGCTATCTGTTGTCGTGCCGTTTCCCAATTGCCCATAGTAATTGCCACCCCAAGCCCATACGGTCCCATCGTTTTTAAGCGCGACAGCATGGTAATCTGCGATCGCTATACCGGCAATTGTCGTCAATCCATCAACTTGGGTCGGCACCTCAATGTATCCATATTCGCTAAAGTCATCAGAACCCCAGGTCCAAACCGTCCCGTCAGACTTAAGGGCGATTGTTCGCGATGTACCGGCTGCGATCGCGACCACATTAGTCAATCCACTTACTTGAACCGGAATAGCCTGGTCGTCAGTAGTGCCATCTCCAAGCTCGCCCCAGCCATTCGATCCCCAACCCCAGACTGTTCCGTCGGACTTAAGCGCCATGGAGTGAGTAGCGCCAGCAGAGATCGCGATCACATCGGTCAATCCGCTAACTTGCACAGGTGAGTTGCTTTGTTCCCAAGTGTCATCTCCCAATTGACCGTAATCACTGGAGCCCCAACTCCACACAGTTCCGTCACTTTTCAGTGCTAGAGTATGATTATCACCCGATGCGACTGCTACTACTCCAGCAAGTCCATTCACCTGTACTGGCATAACACGCTGTGTTGTTGTCCCATCGCCCAGTTGGCCTCTTGAATTTAGTCCCCAGGCCCAGACGGTCCCGTCGTTCTTCAGCGCAACGGTATAAACGGCGCCTGCCGACACCGCCCCTGTGGCAGGGGTCGTAAGCGAGAACGCAGGTGCCGAACAGAACATCAAGGCAATGCATAACGATGCGAATCTCGCGACCGCCGTTAGGTAGCTGGGTATCGCACTACGAGGGATAATGGTAAGATTCATAATGCAGGGTTGCAGAAGATAGTGATAACCCGAGCGATGCTGGCTTATCGCTCGGAAGGGGCAGAATGCGATTGAAGGGTGCGCAAAAGAAGATCCGCAAGTACAAATGCGTAAATAATACGTAATAAACGGTATAACCGGGAAATTTTCCCGACGCGTCGGGAAAATTTCCCGGTTTTTAATACAATATATTTAACACTGATGCATTTTTACCCGGGCTCAGGCAGCAAAACAGCCACTTTCCTGCATTCATCCTACCGCGGCAGCCGCAACCAAAGAGGCCAGATGCCAGAAGCCGGAGGCCAGAAAGGAAATCGGAAGTCGGCTGTCGGAAGTCGGTGCGAACTGAGTCGAAGAGCTCGTGCCATAGGGGAATCGTCGAGGCGATGAACGATCCGGAGAGACAGCAGGATGAATGCAGGCTGCGCACACGCTGTCGCTTGTATGTGGATACACATTGCCGTCCTATCCATCCACATGGCGGATTTCGTTCTGGCATCTCGAAGCCGACTCACTCTCCAAAGCTCGGACTCCGATCCATTCTCGCACGAAGTCACGAAGGCGCGAAGGACGGACAGCAGAGCCATGGGATAGTATGGGAAAGAGAGATTACGAGATTAGGACATTAAGAGATTAGGTGTCCCGATCCACCCAATCCCCCATCCACCCAATCTCCTATTCTCCATTCTCTTACTCTCCTTACCACCTTGCGCTCTTACACCTCTTGCGCTCTTATCTCGCTTCCGCTTCGACTCTTACGCTCACTCAGGCTTTCGCCTGCTTTTGCGAGGCGAGGCGGGAGACGAGGATCTTATCGATGCGCTGGTGATCCATGTCGATCACTTCGAAGACGAAGCCGGATGAGACGACCTTGTCGCCCTCGGCGGGGATGCGTCCGAGCTGGTAGATGATGAAACCTCCGAGTGAAACGAACTCGGAGTTCCCCTCGCCCGGCAGTTTCTTGATCTTGAGAACGCGCTTTGCGTCCACGATCTCCATGGCAGCGTCGATGATCCAACTGCCGTCTTCGCGGTGGCGCGCGGTAGGCTGGTTTCTCTGGCCCTTCTCCGGCAATAGCCCGACGAGCGCTTCGACCACGTCGTGCAGCGTGACAAGCCCCTGCACGGAGCCGAACTCGTCGGCGATGAGCGCAAAGTGCTGCCCTGTCTTCCTGAAGGTCTCGACAAGTTTCAGCGCCTTCATGGATTCCGGCACGATCGTCGGCTGGAACAGCACGCTCCTGAGATCCACCGCGCCCATGACCGCCGAGTTCGCCCAGAGGGCCTTCACCGTGGCGGCACCCATGACATTGTCACGGTTTCCTTGATACACGGGAAAGCGCGAATGGCCGCTGGTGACGATTTTCCGCCAGTTGGCTTCCGGCGGGTCGTCGAGATCGAGCCAGACAATGCGCGTGCCGGGAGTCATGATCTCGCCGACAGTCTGCCGGTCCAGGCGGAACACGCTCTCCAGCATCTCCTTCTCGGCCAGATGAAACACGCCGGCACCCAAGCCCTGTTCGATGAGCCCCTTGATCTCATCCTCGGAAATGGGCGGCTCGGCGGATGGCTTCACGCCCAATATCTTGACGCCTGCATCGGTGGACCAACTGAGGAGGCGAACCATGGGCGAGGCAAGGCGTGAGAGCGCCTTCATCGGCCTGGCCATCCTGGAGGCTATCTGCTCGGGATGGGTGAGCGCGAGGCGCTTCGGGACCAACTCCCCGATCACCAGGGAGAGATAAGTGATCAGGGTCACCACAATGGCAAAGGCCGCCACTTTTCCGTGGGGGGCAATCGCAGGAATAGCGTTCAATTGCTCCCCCAGATTTTCCGCAACGGTAGCACCGCCAAAGGCGCCTGCGAGCACTCCGATCAGAGTGATGCCAATCTGGACAGTGGACAGAAATTCGTTGGGTGAATTGGCAAGCTCAAGCGCCTGGCGCGAACCTTCGTCGCCGAGTTCCGCCCGCTTCTGCAATCTTGCCTTGCGCGAGGAAAACAAGGCGATTTCCGCCATGGAGAAAGCCCCGTTGGCGACGATCAACAGAAGGAGGAGGAAGATTTCCCAGAACATGAATTGCGGAGCAGCCACGCCCAGGGAATGTCGGACATGCGAAGGCTGGCATCAACCCTGGATTACGCGCCTTGAGGGCAGAGCCGAAAGGCTCGCTGTTAGCTGTCGGCTGTCGGCGATTGGAAGTTAGATGATTTTAAACTGCAAAGAAGCGAAGAAACAAAGTTCAATCCTTCGATTCTTTGCTTCTTTGCAGTTCAAAAAGGATCTCAGGCCATTTTTGGCTTAGTCTCACTGATCTACAGCCCAAGCCCGGAAAAGAGAAAGGCCCGGGGGTTTGTTCTCGCTCCCGGGTCTTTCATGAACGGCGGGTGGCCGTTTTTATGATGATACTCCTGTATCGGCCGCAGGAGCCTTCTGCTTAAATATTAATTTATCGCCTGCGCGTTCCACCGCCACGGGTTCGCCTTCCTTGATCTCGCCGCGCAAAAGGGCTTCCGCGAAGGGATCCTCAAGGTATTGCTCCACAGCCCGGCGAAGGGGACGGGCGCCATACTTCTCATCGTAGCCCTTCTCGATGAGCAGGGTCTTGGCCTCGGTGGAGAATTCGAGCAGGATCTTCCTATCGGTGAGCCGCTTGGAGAATTTGCCGAGCTCGATCTCGACGATCTTCACGAGGTCGACCTTCGAGAGCGGACGGAAGAAGACGATATCCGAGATGCGATTGAGAAACTCGGGCTTGAAGATGCGCTTGGCCTCCTCGAGCACCTTTTCCCGCATTTTCTCATGGTCGCTGAAACTTGAAGCGGCGGCGCCGAAACCCATCGTGGTCTGGCGCTGCAGTATCTGCGCGCCGACGTTGGACGTCATGATGATGATGGTGTTCCGGAAATCGACCGTACGGCCCAGCGAATCCGTGAGGCGTCCATCCTCCAGAATCTGCAGCAACAACTGGAGGACATCCTGGTGGGCTTTCTCCACCTCGTCGAAAAGGATGACGCAATAGGGGCGCCGACGCACTTGCTCGGTGAGCTGCCCGCCCTCCTCATAACCGACGTAGCCCGGAGGCGAGCCGACGAGGCGGGACATGGCGAACTTCTCCATGTACTCGCTCATGTCGATCTGGATAAGAGCGTCCTGGTTGCCGAACATCTGAGCGGCAAGCTGCTTCGCGGTCTCGGTCTTGCCGACCCCGGTGGGCCCCACGAAGAGGAAAGAGCCGATCGGACGGCGCGGATCCTTGAGATCGGCGCGCGAGCGGCGCAGCGCCCTGGCGATGGAGGTGGCGGCGATTTCCTGGCCGATGACCACTTTTTGGATTTCCGTCTCCAAAAGGAGGAGTTTCTCGCTCTCCTTCTTTTCCATGCGGGAAAGCGGAATGCCGGTCCAATCGGCGACGACCTGCATGATGAGCTCTTCATCGATCACGGTCCTCTTCTCATCGCGGACCTTGCGCCACTGGTCGGTGGATTGCTCGAGCTTCTGGCGCAGCGTCTTCTCGTTGTCGCGATACTTGGCGGCCTCCTCGAAATGCTGCTCGCTGATGGCTTTTTCCTTCTGCGCGCAGACTTTTTCGATCTCCTTGCTGATCTCCTCGAGATCGGGAGGACGATTGAGCGTGGCTATGCGGGCGCGGGACCCCGCCTCGTCCATGACATCGATGGCCTTGTCAGGGAGAAAACGACCCGTGATATAGCGATCGGAGAGTTTGACCGCTTCCTCGAGGGCCTTGTCGGTGAACGTGGCCTTGTGGTGATCCTCGTACTTGCTACGGATGCCCTTGAGAATGGTGACGGTGTCCTCGACGGACGGAGGATCGACCTTGACGGACTGGAAGCGGCGATCGAGGGCAGAGTCCTTCTCGATGTACTTCCGGTACTCATTCATCGTGGTTGCGCCGATGCACTGCAACTCGCCGCGGGAAAGGGCCGGCTTGAAGATGTTGGAGGCGTCCATGGCCCCTTCTGCGGCGCCTGCGCCCACAATCGTGTGGAGCTCGTCGATGAAAAGGATGACGTTCTTCGAGCGGCGAATCTCATCCATCACGGCCTTGATGCGTTCCTCGAACTGGCCGCGGTACTTGGTGCCGGCGACCATGAGCGCAAGGTCGAGGGTGATGACCTTGCGGTCCGCGAGAATCTCGGGCACGAAACCGCTGGCGATTTCCTGAGCCAGACCCTCGACGATGGCGGTCTTGCCCACTCCCGCCTCGCCGATGAGCACCGGATTGTTCTTCGTGCGGCGGCAGAGGATCTGGATGACGCGACGGATCTCGTTCTTCCGGCCCACGACGGGGTCCATCTCGCCCTTGCGGGCAAGCTCGGTGAGGTCGCGGCCAAAGGCCTTCAGGGCGGGCGTCTTAAGTTCCTTCTTCTCGTCGCCCGAGCGGGCGCTGCCGCCGCCGGCTCCCATCGGAGTCTCAGACGGATCGTCCTGCGAACCTTCGGGGCTGTTGGAGGCAAGCTGGGGATCGAGTTCGCGCAGGATCTCCTGGCGAGTGCGCTCGATGTCGATATCCAGCGTCTTTAGCACGCGGGCGGCGACGCCTTCGCCTTCGCGGAGGAGGCCGAGGAGGATATGCTCGGTGCCCACATAGGAATGGTTGAGCGTCTTGGCTTCCTTGCCGGCGAGAGCGAGCACCTTCTTCACGCGGGGCGTGTAGGGAATGCTGCCCTGGGCCTTCATCTCGGTGCCGATGCCCACCTGTTTCTCAACGGCGTTGCGCACAGTCTCGAGATCGAGCCCCATCTTCTGGAGCACGCTCACGGCGACGCCCTGGCCCAGTTTGATCAGGCCGAGGAGGATGTGCTCGGTGCCCACATAATTATGGTGAAACCGATCGGCCTCCTTGCGTGCCAGCGCGAGCACCTGCTGGGCGCGCGGCGTGAAGTTATTCATGGGCTCTTGAGACATGGTATTTTAAAAAGGGAGATTGGGCAGGAACGAGGAGCGCAAACCCGACATCAATTGTCGCCAAGGCGAGTGCAATCGGGCCTTGGGAAGGCCCAAAACTCGGCGCGCAGGCGGGTGGCGCGAAGGAAGTCGCGTTGAGCGGGCTCGAACTGACCCTTCTGTTTGTGCTGCAGGTGACCCGGCTGGGTTTCGATGAAAAGGCGATCAACGATGGCCCTGTTCTCCTCCGGATAGAGACCGAGATCGATGCCCAGGCGCACCAAGGAGAGGAGGTTCATGGCCTCTCCCGAAGACAGGAGATGGCTGTTCTGCAGAATGCCATAGGCACGGCCCACCTTGTCGAGCAGCTTGGGAGAATCGGTCTCAAGCAGCTTGGCCCGGGCGTTCTCTTCATGCTCTATGATGGATTTGAGCACAGCCTCGAGGCGCTTGATGATGTCCTCCTCGGACTCGCCGAGCGTGGTCTGATTGGAAATCTGGAAGATGGAGCCGCTGGCGTCGGAGCCCTCCCCGAAGAGGCCGCGCACCACCATGCCGAGCTGGTTCACGGCGCGCACGATCTTCTCCATCTGGTTGGAGATGACGAGAGCGGGCAGATGCATCATCACGGAACCGCGCAGGCCGGTGCCCAGGTTCGTCGGGCAGGCGGTGAGATAGCCGAGAGACGGCGAGTAGGCGTAGTCGAGGACGCCCTCGAGCGTGGTATCGAGCTCGTTGATGCAGTTCCACACCTTCTTGAGCTGAAAGCCCGCACGCAAAATCTGGATACGCAGATGATCCTCCTCGTTGATCATGATCGAGACGGACTGGTCGCGGCTGACGACGACGCCGGCCCCCGCCTTGGCGCCGCTCCACTCGCGGCTGATCAGGTGGCGCTCAACCATGATCTGGCGCTCGAGCTCGCCGAGCTCCTCGATCCCAAAGGAGAAGGAACGCTTCAGCGTGGGCGCCGACAAAAGCGCTTCGCGGCACTCGCCAACGATCTTTTCGCGCTCGCCGGGCTTGGCCCAGCCGGGGAAGGAATGCCTGGCGAGGTTGCGGGCAAGGCGCACGCGAGTCATGAGCACGATCGCACTTCTGCTCGTGCCGTCCGTCAGTTCGGAAGGCGAATCGATGAGTTGGGAGATGGTCATGACAGTTCCGCGTCCTAAAGGGCCTGCTGAGATTCGGCGGTTTGCTTCATCTGGGCGATCTCGTCGCGAAAATGGGCCGCATCCTCATAACGCTCGGTCTTGATGGCATCGGAGAGATCGAGTTCGAGTTTGGAAAGCCGGTCATGGAGGGATTTGCGTTCAAGCGAACGGCGAGGGATCTTTCCAACGTGCCTGGTCCCCTTGTGCATGCCCTCGAGCATGGGCTCGATGACGGACTTGAAAGCCTCGTAGCAGGCAGGGCAGCCAAAGCGGCCCTGCTTCTTGAAATCTCCCTGCGTAAAACCGCACTGCTCGCATCGGATGCCGGCTTGCGTCGCGGGCTCGGTATTGAGCGCCGCCTTCACAAGAAGATCGGCAAGCGAGAATCCGTTGGGGTCGGTGACCCCTTTGGCCTGCGCACAAGCCTCGCACAAGTCGTACTTGTGCACCTTGTTATTAACGATCTGAGTGAAGTGGACAGTGGCCGGCTTCGAACAGATATCGCACTTGAGATTAGAAGCCATGTGAGAGGAGAAAGTGACGCGGTAAGAGTTTAGTATGGTTTAAGTGTAACTGATCTGCGGAATTTTTCCATTCTTCTGCACACATCGTGCCACCTCCCCTCTCGCTGGCAAGCACGGGGGATTACTTAGCGGCAAGGCGCCAGGTTGGCCACTTCTGTGCCACCAGTGAGACAAAAACGGCACAATGGAAGCAAGATGATCAAATGCGCGTGCCTTCGGTATATACGCGGCGGTGGAAAGCTTCGAGAACCCGGGCGAAGATGGGCCCGGGTGTTCCGGTTCCTATCACACGTCCATCGAGCTTCACCACCGGGATGACCTCGGCGCCCGTGCCGGTGAGAAAACACTCGTCGGCGTTCCAAAAATCGTAGCGCGTGAGGTCCTGTTCCTGGATCGTCACTCCGATCTCCTTGGCAACATCGAAGATCGCATCGCGGGTGATGCCCTTGAGGGCTCCTTGCTGGGCGGCGGGCGTATAGATCCTGCCCTTGTGAACCATGAAGACGTTGTCGCCGGTGCACTCGGCAACATAGCCTTGATCGTTAAGCATGATGGCTTCGAGCACGCCGGCCTGCCTGGCCTCGATCTTGGCGAGGATATTGTTGATGTAATTGAGCGATTTGATCGCCGGACTGAAGGCGGCGGAATTCACGCGGCGGGTGGGCACGGTGACGATCTCAAGGCCCTTCTGGTAGTACTCCGGCGGATAGAGAGCTATCTTGTCGGCGATAATGAAGATCGAGGGCTTGGGACAAAGCCAGGGAGACAGGCCCAGATCGCCCACGCCGCGGGTTACGACAAGGCGGATGTAGCCGTCCGTAAGATGATTCTGACGGCAGCACTCGCAGAGTGCGTCAGCGATCTCCTTGCGACTGAGCGGTAGCTTGAGCATGATCGCCTTGGCGGAGTACTCCAGGCGCTCAAGGTGTTCGTCGAGCCGGAAAACGTTCCCCTTGTAGAGGCGAATGCCCTCAAAGATGCCATCGCCATAAAGCAGGCCATGATCGAAGACCGAGATTTTGGCTTCAGCAGAGTCAACGTACTTTCCGTCGAGATAGATTTTCATAGCTGATGCCCACAGTAGGAGTTACCGGGAAGCTTTGTCCAGCCCGCTTGAGTACTCAGGCGTGGAGATAAGAAAGAGAGTAAGGGAAACCGGCTGCCGATTTGAAAGCGTTTGCACGAAAGCACGCGAGATTGTATCAACTTTCTGGATAACTCCTGATGGCCCAGAAACATCGATCCCCCATCCCACTGATGACTGGGCCGTTGGAACCTTAAGGCGCGCCAGCCGGGCGCAGGGGAAAGCCGGGCGGAATTTCCGTTAAGTATCCTTTATTATGCACAGATGAAGCTTCGCTAATTTAGAATACCTAATAGTCCGTTGTTGCCCTTCGGCCCACTCGAGATACACTTCAAGCAACATCAATTTATTCCATGAATACCCCCGTTATTAATATCCTTGGAAACAGATTTTCTGAAATATTCTCAGTCCCGCCCACTGCCACCGTTGCGGAGGCTGTGCAAGAAATGAATCGCCGTAGTGTCGGCTCTGTTCTCGTCATGGTGGACAACAAGCTGATGGGCATTTTCACCGAGCGCGATGTGCTCACCCGCGTCATTGGCGCCAATCTCGATCCCGGCACGACGCCGATCAATCGCGTGATGACCAAAAATCCGGACACAATCAGTCCGACCGACACGATCGAGAAGGTAATGTCCGCGCACAGCGGCAAGCATTTCCGCCACCTGCCTGTCATGGATAATGGTCGCATTATCGGCATGATATCGGTGCGCGATCTGTTGCGCTATCTGTCCGACGCGAATAGCGAGAAGGCCAAGAAGCTCGCCGATTACATCGAATCGGGATGCTGCGTGACCTGATCCGCCCCCCGAAAAAGATTTTCGCTGCCCCGTGCCCCCAAGGCACGGGGCATTTTTATGCATTTTGACTGCCGCTTTCAAATAGGCCGTAATTAAAAATCGTCATCCATGAATCACACACACCCTCTCACGCAGATCCTCCGCGTCATAACTCTGGCGTTCGCCTGCCTCATTTCCTTTTTGCACACTCAAGCGCAGCCAGCGATAAATCCGGAGATCATGGCCAAGTTCTGGAAAGCATCCTGGATCAGCCATCCATCAGCCTCCCTGACGGAATATGGTGTGTTCCATTTCCGGAAGAGCTTCAGCTTGGATGCCAAGCCCGTCTCCTTCGTCATTCACGTCTCCGCGGACAACCGGTACCGGCTGTTCGTGAATGGCACCTCGGTAAGCGTCGGGCCGGCGAGGGGCGATATCAACCACTGGCGCTATGAGACCGTCGACATCGCGCCTCACCTTAAAAGCGGGACCAATGTCCTAGCGGCAGTCGTCTGGAATTTCGGCAATCTGCGCCCTGGAGCCCAGATGAGCCTGAAAACCGCCTTCATTCTTCAGGGGAATGCAGAGACGGAGGCTGTCGTGAACACCAATGCTTCATGGAAAGTCACAAAGAACGACTCCATTACCGCGATGCTGGCCGACCGGAAAAACTTTGACTACTACCCCGACGTGGGGCCGTGCGACCTGGTGGATGGAAAAACTTATCCCTGGGGCTGGCAGACTTCCCCCTTCGACGATTCCGCCTGGTTGCAGCCGCTGCTGTTCGAGAAAGGAACTCCCTATGGTGTGGGGCAAGGCGCCGCTCAGAGCCTGGTCCCAAGGAACATTCCCGCCGTCGAGGAAAGTCTCCAGCGTTTTGTCGCCGTGCGTCGCAGTCAAGGTGTCGAGGCCGGGAGGGAGTTTCTGGCTGGAAACTCGCCTCTCGTGATACCGCCCCGCACAAAGGCAAGATTGCTGCTCGACCAATCCTTCGAGACGACCGCCTACCCGCAACTCCTGGTGAGCGGAGGCCGGGGCGGCACGGTGACGCTCAGCTATGCGGAGGCCCTCGTCGACAAGGCCGGCATGAAGGGCAACCGGAATGAGGTCGAAGGCCGGGAGCTGATCGGCACAAGCGACTGTTTTCTACCGGACGGCGGCGAACGGCGCCTCTTCTCGACGTTGTGGTATCGAACTTATCGGTACGTTGACATGACCGTGGAGACGGCGGACCAGGCCCTGACGATTCACGATCTCCACGGGATCTTCACAGCCTATCCCTTCAAGGAGATCGGCTCCTTCGCGAGCGACGACCCGGTCCTGTCGGAGATATGGAACGCGGGATGGCGAACCGCCCGTCTCTGCGCCTTCGAAACCTACACGGACTGTCCCTACTGCGAGCAGTTGCAGTACGTCGGGGACACCCGCATCCAGGCGCTGATCTCGCTCGCCGTCTCAGGGGACGACCGTCTCATGCGCAATGCCATCGACCTTTTCGACAAGTCCCGGATCGCGGAAGGCCTCACGCAGAGCCGCTACCCGAGCGCGTGTCCCCAAATCATCAATACTTTCTCCCTGTTTTGGATCGACATGGTGCACGACTACTGGATGCACCGCGACGATCCCGCTTTTGTTGGAGAGCGGCTAATGGGCATCCGAGCGGTGCTCGACTGGTTCGAGAAGCGCATCGATCCCGGCACGGGAATGCTCGGGGGATTGCCCCACTGGACCTTTGTCGACTGGCCCGACGAGTGGCCCTGGTCTGCAAGTCTTCATGTTGGCGGACAGCCAAAGGGAGCGCAAGAAGGCGGCTCCTCCATCGTCACCCTGCAACTGGCCTGCTCTCTCAACCATGCCGCCGAGCTGTTCAAGGCCTTCGGGAAGACCGACGAGTCGGAGCACTACCGGAATCTGGCGAAGAGCCTCTGCGAAGCCACCCTCAAGCAATGTTGGGATGACAAACGGCGGCTGGTGGCGGACACCCCCTCAAAAACCGATTTCAGCCAGCACGCCAACGTCATGGCCGTGCTTTCGGGCGCCCTTGAAAAGGGCAAGGCCCGAGATCTCATCGAACGCGTGGCGCAGGACGCGAGCATCACCCAGTGCACGCAGTATTTCCGGTTCTACCTCCTCCGGTCGATGAAGCTTGCCGGCCTGGGCGATCAGTATGTCTCCCTGTTGCAGCCCTGGCGCGCCATGCTAGCCAGGGGCCTGAGCACCTTCGCGGAGCGGCCCGACCCCACCCGCAGCGACTGCCATGCCTGGAGCGCCTCGCCCAATTATGAGTTCCTCGCCACGGTCTGCGGCATCGAGCCCTCATCGCCCGGATTCAAGACCGTGAGGATCGAGCCTCATCCCGGATATCTCACCCGCATCGAGGGCACCCTGCCCCATCCCGCCGGACTGATCTCGGTGCGCTTGCAGCGTGAAGGGGAGCGCATCCGCGGCACGATCACCCTGCCCGCCGCTCTCGGCGGCGAGTTTGCCTGGAAGGGCCGGACGATCCCGCTGCACGGAGGCGAGCAGAACGTGGAGTTGTGACGCGTCCGACGATTGAACAAAAGGAAACGAAGCGTCTCAAGTCATGCGCCATCAGAGGCCTCGATGTCGAACGCAACCAACGTATCCTTTGATAAGGTCTTTCAACAGAGCGCTTCGTTGCCTTCTGTTAAAACTCCTACTTCTAGGTCTCCTGTTCACCCTCGAACTCATCCTCAAATGACAATCAATTCCCTACGCCGACTCGGCGCCGCTCTATGCAGTTCTTTTGTTCTATTCTGTGGAATGACTCTGCAGGCTGCCGAGACCCCCGAGATACTGACCCCAGCAGCCCCAGCTTCGCCGCGCATCAACGGCCCGACCGTCTTCGGCGTCACTCCCGGTGCTCCTTTCCTCTACACCATCCCCGTGACGGGAGACCGCCCGATGAGCTATTCTGTCGATGCCCTCCCCCCGGGTCTTTCGGTGGACGCGTCGAGCGGACGAATCACGGGCAGCCTCAAGACAGCGGGCGAATATGCCGTTGTGCTCCGGGCGAAGAATTCCCTCGGCAGCGCTGAGAAGCACTTCCGCATTGTCTGCGGCGATACGATCGCCCTCACTCCGCCCATGGGCTGGAACAGTTGGAACTGCTGGGCGGGTTCCGTGGACCATGACAAGGTGCTGCGTTCCGCCAAGGCGATGGTTTCCTCGGGCCTCGCCGATCACGGATGGACCTACGTCAACATCGACGACACCTGGCAGGGCAAGCGCCGCGGTCCATCCAACGCACTTCAGGGCAATGAAAGATTCCCCGACATGAAAAAGCTCTGCGACGAAGTCCACAACCTGGGCCTCAAGGCAGGCATCTACTCCTCGCCCTGGATCACGACCTATGCCGGCTTCCCAGGCGACAACAGCGACAATGAAAAGGGCGACTGGCAGCGCATCGGAGCTTATCCCGCCTACACGGTGAACCAGCACTTCGGGAAATTTTCCTTCGCCGTAAATGACGCCAAGCAGTTCGCCGCCTGGGGCATCGATTACCTCAAATACGACTGGAATCCTAATGACGTGGCGCACACCCGGATCATGTCCGACGCGCTCCGCTCCTCCGGTCGCGACATCGTGTTCAGTCTTTCGAATTCCGCTCCGTACAACGATATCGGCGAGCTATCCAAGCTGGCCAACTGCTGGCGCACCACCGGCGACATTTGGGACACCTGGGACACTTCAGGCGAATACCAACATTCTATCTCCGAGATCGGTTTCAACCAGGATGCATGGACCAAGATCAGCAGCCCCGGCCATTGGAACGACACGGACATGCTCGTGGTGGGCTATGTGGGCTGGGGTCCTGCGTTGCACGAAACACGCCTCAGCCCCGCCGAACAGTACACGCACATCACTCTGTGGTGCATGCTCTCCGCTCCCCTCCTGATCGGCTGCGATATGGAACGTCTGGATGCCTTCACTCTCAACCTGCTCACCAACGACGAGGTGCTGGCGATCAACCAGGATGCCCTGGGCAAACAGGCCTCCCGCGTGTACACAATCGGCGCGATCGATGTCTATAAAAAGGAGCTTGAGGATGGCAGCCTTGCCTATGCCTTCTTCAATCGTGGCGATGCGCCTCACACGGTCGCGGCAAAACTGGACCGCCTGGGCATGAGCGGAAAACAGCAGGCTCGCGATCTCTGGCGCCAGAAGGATCTGGGAGTTTTTGAAGGCGCGATGCCCGTCACCGTGCAGCCGCACAACGTCCTTCTCGTGAAGATGACAGCGGTAAAATGATCCGATAGAGGCCAGTCCCGGGGTCGGAAACCGGAGGCCGGAGCTCTGGAATCTGAGATTTGAGATTTGAGATCTGAAGAACGGAGATCGCCCCTTCGACGAATTCGACGGGCTCCCTCCTTCGTCCCGCAAAAACTGACGCGGGACTACGGCAGGCACCACAGGATCAACGACAAAATCCTGTTTTCTCCCAATCCGCCTTGTCACGTAATACGTGACAAAGGCATTTTCTTATCAGGCAACGTGAGACTGGATTGAAGTGATTGCCTGGCGCCTGGGGTTATATATCAAAAGAGCAATATAAGGGTTGCGCGGCACAAATCCTCGCTCCGCGCAACCCAGGCATTAAATCCCATGCGCTTTATCACCTGCAAGGCGTCGACCCTCCTCTGCCTCTGCCTGATGGCCGCATCCAGTCCAGCATGGGCTGCCAGCCGGCAGACTTCAGAAATCGCGGAATCTGCGGGGAGTTACTCCTATCGCTACCTTTGCTATCTGCCTCCAAGCTACCAGAGCGACACAAGCACGCAATGGCCGCTCATGGTGTTTCTTCATGGTTCGGGAGAAACGGGCACGAACCTGGACCTGGTCGCCATTCACGGGCCTCCGATGCTTATTGAGCAGGGTCGGGATTATCCATGCATCGTCGTATCGCCGCAATCCACCTCCTACGGATGGAGTTCCGCCGCGCTCGATTCCTTCATCAAGGATCTCGCTCAGAAGTACCGCGTGGATCCGAACCGCATCTATGTCACGGGATTGAGCATGGGGGGATATGGCACCTGGAATCTGGCGACCTACGATCCGTCCTTGTGCGCCGCGATCGCGCCGATCTGCGGAGGAGGGAACCCCTCCCTCGCCTACCTGCTAAAGGATATGCCTGTATGGGCCTTCCATGGCGCGCTGGATCCAACTGTCTCCGTTTCGCAGTCGCAGGCAATGATCGATGCCATCCGCCAGGCGGGCGGCGACCCTCTGTTCACAATCTATCCTGACGGCGGACACAATGTGTGGACGGTCACCTACGCCGATGAACAGCTCTACACCTGGATGTTCGCTCAAAGTCGCGCCACGGACCCGATCATCGTTCGCTCGCCGGAACCGGTTGCGAGCGCAGTGGGCGGCTATGCGGCATTCAGGGTGCTAGCCACCGGTTCGGATCTAAGCTACCTCTGGACCCACAACAACGTCGCAATCCCCGGAGCTACGGGAGCGGACCTGTTTCTCCCTTGCCTCAGCAACGGCGACGAGGGTCTCTATCGTGTCGAGATTTCCAATACACATGGAACCGTCCAAAGCACGTCCGCCGAACTCTATGTAGGAGCGGCAACCGATGTCCCGCGCCTGACGGCTCTCTCGGTGCGCGCTCTCGCTGGACAGGGTGAACGCACTCTGATCATGGGCCTGGTCATCAAGGATCCGGGCAACTGGGTCTATCCCGCAGCCATTGGAATCGACGGCCCGCGCCTGCCGGTCCTGCTCCGCGGCGTGGGCTCCACACTGGCAGCGCTCCATGTCCAGGGCGCCATCGCCAACCCTCAAATCGCCGTTTACGACAACGGGCTCAAACGCTCCGCAAACGATAATTGGGGAGGCGATGCCCTTGTCTCTCAACTGGGGGCCACGAAGGGACTCGAAGCCATCGGGCACGACAGTCTCGATGCCGCTCTCTATGAGACCTTGCGCCCGGGAAGCTATTCCGTGCACGTGAGCCCGGTCACACCAGGTGGAGACGGCATCGCTCTTGCGGAATGTTACGAGGTCAATGGCGGATTGGCCGAGAACACTCCGATCCTTCATGCACTCGCAGCCCGGACCACTGTGTCGCCGGGAGATGGGACCTTGATTGCAGGCCTGATCGTTGACGGGCCGCGTCCGCTTAAAGTCTTGATCCGCGGCATCGGCCCTTCCCTGGCTGCGCAAGGAGTCGCTGGATATTTACCTGATCCGGTCCTCAGCCTTTATGCTGGGAACAGGGTCATCGCCGGAAACGACGACTGGGGCGGCGATGAAGCGCTTGCCGAAGCTTTTAATCTCGCAGGTGTTGGTTCGCTGGCGCCCGGCTCCGCCGATAGCGCGCTCCTTGTCACGCTTCCGCCGGGTGCCTACACCGCGCTCATTTCCAGCAAGAATGGGCAGAACGGAATCGCGTTGGTCGAGGTATATGCGCTGGAGGGGGAGTAAGGGGGGGTAAGAGCGCAAGTTGATAAGAGCGTGAGTGGCGTGAGCCTGAGGCCGGAGACCTCGCTCCGGCATTGGTTACGTCGCGGAACGCAGGTTGTTTATTATCACGGAGGGGGGAGAACTGTCGGACAGTGGTGCTCTGCTGGCCAGCAGAGCACACAGTGGCGACGAAGTCGCCCCGGATTCGACTCCGTCTCTGAACTTACAGCTTTAAGCTTACGACTTTCAGCTTCCTACAGCTTCAGGATGGCTGCGATGTCGGGGATCTCCTTCAGGCGGCGGCCTCCGGGGCGGCGGACGAAATAGGGGTCTATCTTGGGCGACAGCGCCTCATCCTCCTCCTTCTCGGCCTTGAATTCCTCATCCTCGTTACCTTCCTCGTCCTCGACAACAATGTCGCCGAGATCGTAGGTGGTCTGATCGTCGAAAGCCTGTGAGATGCGCCGGGCGACAGGTTCAAGAATCAGCGCGGGATTTTTCACGCGTCCGCCGCGCACCATTTCGAATAGGCAGGGCATGCACTGCTTTTCATAGCGGTCAACAAAGTCGCTGATCCATTTATTGGACACACCTTCGCGCCGGTTCAGAAAAACGACATCCGAAAAATGGATGCAGGCATCGTACCATGCGACAATCTCAGGCGTCTTCTCCGCAAGCTGGCAATTCACGACGCAGAAGATGCGCGCCAATTCGCAACCCGACCCCGGCAGCCAGTCGCGAAACGCCTCGATCTGGTCAACGGGATTGTGACGGCCATCGGTGACAACGAAGACCATGTCGCAGGCATCGGGAATTTCCGCGACAAAGCGATGCTCGGAGGTCCAATCGAAATACGCCACAATTCCCAGATGCTTGTCGATCTCGCTCTCCTGCTCGGCCCCGGAGAGAAGCGTCAAGGCGATACCCTCGCCGGTGAGGGTATCGGTAACAAGATCGGCGATCACTTCGCGCCGCCCGGAGCTTGGGACTCCGAGAATGAGATAGACAGGCTTCTTGGTCATCGTCCG
>JBAZHQ010000017.1:0-26484 GCA_041652235.1 Opitutaceae bacterium
CTGCCCTCCTCCGCGGCACGGCGTCGGGCACGGGCGAGGAGTTTGCCAGGATCCTTGTGCGCGAACTGGCTCAAGCCTTGGGGATCGGTTTTGTCTTTCTCGGGAAGCGGATTCAGGGGCCGGGCCGCCGCATCCGCACCGTCGCGTTCTGGGCCAATGGACGCCTCGTCGACAACATCGAATACGATCTTGCCGGCACCCCCTGCGAATTCGCCCTGGGCAACGAGCTGAAGCTCTACACGAAGGATCTGGCCGGCCGTTTCCCCAAGGACGACCTCATCGCGCAGATGAAGATCGAAAGCTACCTGGGCGTTCCGCTTCTCGCCAGAGACGGACGCTCGATCGGCAACCTGGTCGCCATGGACACCCAGGCCATGCCGGACAATCCCGCGCTTCTCTCCCTCTTCAATATTTTCGCCGCGCGCGCCAGCGTCGAGATGGAGCGCGCGGACGCCCTCGATGCCCTGGCCGAAAGCGCGGATCGCTTCAAACGGATTGTCGAAAACAGCCGCGCCGGCTTCTTCCGCCTGGGCCTCGACGGTCGCTATGAAGACGTAAACCGTTCCTGGCTCGACATGCACGGCTATGCTTCATGCAAGGAAGTCATCGGCAAGCATTTCAGCTTCACCCAAGTCGAAAGCGACCTGCCCGAAGCGTCCGCGATCGTTGAGCAAGTTCTCTCGGGACGCGGTCATCCTCCCGGTGATTTTACGCACCGCCGCAAAGACGGCTCGGTGGGATACCACACCTACTCGGCGTGCGCGGTCATGCATGAGGGCAGGATCGTCGGGCTTGAGTGTTTCCTGATCGACACCACCGCGCTCCGCCGCGTCGAGGCGGATTATGCGATGCTGTTTAACGAGATGACCGATGCCTTCGCAATCCACGAGATCATCTGCGATAAACTCGATCGTCCCATCGATTTCCGCTACGTCACGGTCAATCCCGCCTTCGAGCGCCTGACCGGTCGAAAAGCGGCGGAAATTGTCGGCCGCACGATCAAGGAGATCGAACTAAACGTCGAGGCGCAGTGTATTGAAAAACTGGGGCGGGTGGCGCTGTCAGGCGCCTCCACGACCTTCGAGCATTTCGACGCAACGTTTGGACGCCTGCTCTCGGTGAATGCCTTTCAGTCGGCCCCGCGCCGTGTCGCCTGCACATTTACGGATATCACTGAGCGCAAGCGGGCTGAGAACGACCTGGCCCAGGATGAAGCCGAGCTTGCTGCCATCCACGAGCATGTCCCGATGATGCTCCTGCTGATCGACAAGGCGGGCAAAGTCCGCCGCTACAATCGCACCGCCGTCGAGTTCAGCAGCCTGTTCGACACGCAGGAAAAGATGGAGACTGCGGGATCGTTCCTGCGCTGCATTCACGCCTTCGATTCCGACGCGGGATGCGGACAGGGGCTCAACTGTGCCAATTGCATCCTTCGACAGGCTTGCACTGACTCCATCGAGGCCGGGAGATCCCATCATCGCGAAGAGTGCGTTCTGTGCCTCATGCGAGGCGAGCAGCCTTCCGATATCTCCCTGCGCTTCTCCACTGCGCAAGTGCGCATCGGCAACGATAGCCTGGTGCTTCTCTGTCTCGAGGACATCACGCCCCAGAAAGAAGCCGAAGCCCGGATCGTGCAGCAGGCGGCCCTTCTCGATATCACTCGCGATGCGATCTGCGTTCTCAGTTCCGACTATGCGATCGAGTACTGGAATCGAGGTGCGGAGACTATCTTCGGCTGGGCCGCCACGGAGGCCACCGGCTGCGATTGGGAGACGCTGATCTTCAAGCAGGAATCTCCCGAATTCCGCAAGGCCTGGGCCATCATTATCGAGAAAGGGGAATGGATGGGCGAGTTGCTGGCCCTCAGCAAGGAGGGCGACGGACGCACCTTGCAATGCCGGGGGACCCGCGTCGATCCGGCCAAGGGAGGCCCTGTGTCCGTGCTGCTCGTCTGCACCGATATCACCGAGTCGAAGCAGTTGGAAACCCAGTTCTTCCATATGCAGCGAATCGAGAGCCTGGGGTCAATCGCGAGCGGTATCGCTCACGATCTCAACAATATCCTGTCGCCCATCATGATGAGCGTGGACCTGCTGCCGTCACGGCTGACGACCCCCGAGGATGCCGCGCTGATTGAGATGCTGCGCGCAAGCGCCCACCGCGGATCCGAGATCGTGCAGCAGCTTCTGCTCTTCAGCCGAGGCAGCGACACGCCGCGACAACCCTTGAACCCCGGAAGCATCGTCATCGAGATGGCCGGCATCGTCCGCCAGACCTTCCCTCGCAATATCACCCTCATCACAGAAGTTCCCCAGGGATTGTGGGAGGTATTGGCGGACAGCACCCAGATTCACCAAGTTTTGCTGAATCTTTGCGTAAACGCCCGGGACGCAATGAACGATCGGGGCACTCTTCGGTTGCACGTCGAGAATGTCACCCTCCAGCCGGATCGCACAGACACCAGATCGGGCTCCTTTGTGCTTATCCGCATCTCGGATACAGGCTGCGGCATCGCACCCGATCACTTGAATCGCATTTTCGATCCTTTCTTCACGACTAAACCCGTCGGCAAGGGAACGGGTCTTGGCCTTTCGACAGCCCTTGGAATAGTAAAGAGCCACGGAGGCTTCATCCAGGTAAAGAGCCAGCCTGGGTTGGGAACTGAATTTTGCGTTTACCTTCCCGCCGTGCTCGATGAGACACCGCCAGCACAGCCGAACGAGCAAGAGTCATATTGGCAGGGCAATGGAGAGCTCATCCTTGTCGTCGACGATGAACGAAACGTGCAACAACTCCTAGATCTTGCCCTTGTGAAGCACAACTACAGGGTCATCCACGCCGCCGATGGAGCGAACGCAGTCGCCATGTTCGCCCAGCACGTTGACGATGTGCGCGTGGTGATTACCGACATGATGATGCCCCACATGGACGGCATGCTTGCGATCAAATGCCTGCGGCAGATAAATCCGACAATTCCCATCATCGCCATGAGTGGCATGCACGAGCAGATGACGGCCCTGGAAAAGGACGGCGAACCAGACGTTCGTTTCATTTTCAAGCCCTTTACTGTCAAGAAAATGCTCGCACTGCTGCACGAGCTTCTTATCGAATCAGAAGCCCGCTGAATTTGTTTTCTGCGCGCATTGCACTCTTTCTTGTTTTCCGGCTAAATTCCTCCCCGCATGGCTATCCGCATCTACCTCGTAGAAGACCATCAGATCGTGCGCGATGGACTACGCCTGATCCTGCGCGAACAGCCGGATTTGGAAGTGGTGGGCGATGCCTGCAACGGGACGGATGCCCTGGACCGCCTCTTCGATCTGGCGCCCGATATCGTGACGACGGACATCGAAATGCCCGGTATCGACGGCATCTCGCTCATCCGGCAGATAACGGCCCGGGCTCCCCACATCCGCACGCTCATTCTCTCCGCCCATGGGGAAACTCATTTTGTCGGCGAAGCCCTTCAAGCGGGCGTCGGAGGTTATCTTCTCAAGATCAATGCCGGCCGGGATCTGATTCAGGCAATACGCACAGTCATGTCAGGACAGGTTTACCTAAGTCCGGAAATCTCCACGGTTGTCGTTCGCGAATATCAGCGGCATGTGCACTCCCCCACGCCGTCGGCCCATGGCATTCTTTCGGACCGCGAACAGGAGATCCTCAAGCACCTCGCCGACGGGCAGACGACAAAGCAAATCGCTCTCGCTCTCAACGTGAGCGCCAAGACGATCGAGGCTCACCGCCTCAACATCATGGCGAAGCTCAAGATCAACAGCGTCGCGATGCTCACAAAATACGCCATCCGCGAGGGCATCGCGCAACTCTGATTCGTGACGGGCACTGCGAGCACGGTGGCGGCGGGACGCCGCCTCGGTGACGAGCCCTGCTCGTCTCAGTGGTGCGCCTTGCGCACACAGTGGCGGCGTTCCGCCGCCTCAGTCATCCCGGCCGCCGCTCAACCCGACCAGTTGCAGGATGAGATAGAGCATGTTGCCCAGGGTTGCCACCAAGGCTGCCACATACGTGAGCGCGGCGGCATCCAAGGTCTCGGAGACGCCCGGCAACTCGTCGCGATCGATGATGCCAAGCCCGGTGAGCTCCGCTTTCGCCCGGCGGCTCGCGTCGATTTCGACCGGCAGCGTCACGAGTTGGAACACCGCGATGCCGGCAAGCGCGGCAATGCCGATCTTGAGCATCATGATGCCGAAAATCTTGGACCCAGCGAGAAACGCGAGCATCAGGCCGAAGCTCATCACGAACATGGCCACCGGAGAGGCGATCTGAGCCACAGGCACGAGCGCCTGACGAACCTGCATCATCGCATATCCCGCCTTATGCTGGATCGCATGTCCCGCTTCGTGGGCAGACACACCCAGCGCGGCGAGGCTCGTCCCGCGATAATTGCCGGAGGATAAGGCGAGGCGCTTGTTGCTGGGATCGTAATGATCCGACAGCTTGCCTTCGATCTCGACGATCTCCACGTCGGTGATCCCGGCCCTGCGCATGACGGCGTCAGCCGCCTCGGCACCGGTGATGCGTCCGCGGGATTGGATCTGGATATTTTTATTGTAGGCGCTCGAAACCCGGTACTGGGCGTAGAGCCCGAACAGGAGTGGAACGATGATGAGTGCAAACCAGAAGAGGATCATGATGGTGAAAGAAGTTGTGTGTTCGTTTTACTGGAAGCAACCGGCATTCCCAATTCGTGCGAGCCCGGATGCCGCTGTTTCCAGCCCTCCAAGTTACACGCCGCCGCCACGATGCAAGCGCAACCGGCGTCGATTGGAAAATTCCACCCCGGCGTGTAATGGGTCAGACTGGCGCACCGAACGTCACAAAGCTCGTCCTTTCGGCGCGTTAAAATACGCAAGCGACCGCTGTCCGACTTACAGCTTATGACTTACGGCTTCATGTCATCTTAAAGCCTGTTCGCCCTCAGATGTGCACGGCTTCGCCCAGGGTGGCGGCTGCCGCCTCCATGACTGCCTCGCTGAGCGTCGGGTGAGCGTGAATCGTATGGTGAATGTCCTCAACGCAGGCTTCGAGGTGCATCGCAAGGGTGTATTCGGCAATCAACTCCGTGGCTTCGGCCCCGATGATCGTAGCCCCGTAGATCTCGCCGGTCGCGGCATCGGAGACCACTTTTACGAAGCCTTCGCTCTCGGCGGCGGCGACCGCCTTTCCCGAAGCCGTGAACGGGAATTTTCCCACCTTCACATCCAACCCCTTGGCCTTGGCATCCTTCTCGCTGAGACCGACGCTCGAAACCTGGGGTTGGCAATAGATGCAACCGGGGAACGTGGTCACGCGCCTGGGTTTGCCATGGCCGAACATGCCGTTGACCGCGTTTAGCGCCTCAAAAGTCGCCACGTGAGCCAGCCAGGGAGGACCGATGATGTCGCCCGCGGCGTAAATGCCCTTCGCGTTCGTTTGATAATCGTCATCCACTTTGATGTAGCCCCGGTCGAGTTCGAGCTTCACGCCGGAGGCGAGCAGTCCGTCCATATTGGGTACGACACCGATCGCGGAGAGGAGAAGTTCCGCCTCCACTTCCGTCTTCTTGTCGCCGGCGACGAGGTCCACCTTCACGCCGTCTTTGCCCACGCGGAAATTTTCGCAGGTCGTTCCAACGTGAATGGCGAGCCCCTGCTTCTCGAAGGAACGATGCAGCGTCCTTGCCACCTCCTCGTCCTCGAGGGGGAGAATATGCGGCAGCATCTCGACGAGCGTCACTTTGGCTCCCAAGGCATTGAAGAAATAGGCAAACTCGACTCCGATCGCGCCAGCTCCCACGACGATGACGGATTTGGGCATGGTCTTGCTGGCCAGCGCCTCGCGGGAAGTCATCACGCGCACGCCATCATACTCGAGGCCGGAGATGCGGCGCATCCTGCATCCGGTGGCGATCAGGATGTTCTTCGCCTTGTAGAATTTCCCCTTGGTCTCGCCCTCGACGATGGAAACCAAGCCGGGGGAGTCTATCCGGGCCTTGCCGACGATGTGATCGACCTTGTTCTTCTTGAAGAGAAACTCGATGCCCTTGGCCATCTGGTTGGAAACGCCCCGCGATCGCTCGATGATCTTGGCGAAGTCGAAACCGATCTCCTTCGCGCTGAGCCCGTAGGCCTCGGCCTTCTTCATCTTCTGGTAGAGTTCCGCGCTCTTTAGAAGGGCCTTCGTGGGGATGCATCCCCAGTTGAGGCAGGTGCCGCCCGCGCGCTCCATCTCGATGCAGGCAACTTTCTTGCCGAGTTGCCCGGCGCGAATCGCGCCCGCATACCCTGCGGGTCCGCCGCCAATCACGATGAGATCGTATTCTGTGTTTTCAGCCATGTTGATACGGAGTTAAAGCACACCGTCGCCAGCACTGCCAGTCCGGTCAAACGCTTTTGCGGAATTCTGAGGACGCGGCTGCGATAGCCGCCCTCAGATATCGATTACGTCGCCGCCCTTCGTGTCCGATAGAGGAGGCGACGGCGGACCTTTGGAGCGGGGTTTCCCAATCGTGCCCGAAAGCAACATGCTGGTGATGCTGACGATCAGCGAACCTCCTAGGGCGGGCCAAAAGCCCGCGACGTGAAACCCCTCCACAAGCCTGCCTACCAGAAGAAAGAGAAGGGCGTTGATGACGAGAACCCCTAAACCAAGTGAGATGACGATAAAGGGAAATGTAAACAGAAGCAGCAAGGGTCTAAGCACCGTGTTGCAGAAGCTGAGCAACAGCACCGCCACGAGCAGCGCCGTGCCGTCATCATAGGAAATGCCGGGCACAAGACGCGCCGCAATGGCAACGCCCAGCGCCATGACGATCCAGCGAAGGATTTGGTGAAACAAGGAAGAGTTCATCGAGGCCCCCCAATGACTCACAGCCACATGAAGAAATAAACTCAAAAACACAGACGGCAATGGGGCTATTCGCTCGGTAAGTGAATGGAATGAGGACGACGACTATATTCCGGTGCCTAGTTTACCAAACCGGTTTGTCACGTAATACGTGACAAACCAGTTCCGGGGCACCGCCCTTCGGCCTCTGGTATGTCGCAGTGCCTGCCATGCCCCATCACAGCAATGCGAAGGCGTTACCTATGTCCGGATCGTACCCTCATCGAATGATCGGCACCGCTGAGACGAGCAAAGTCCGGCAGCCGAGGCGGCATCGGAAGAGATGCTGATACATTCGGTGTCACGTTTGCGCCCCCCATTCTCGCTCCTCGCTCCTCGATTCTATATTCGTTGGCTGCGGCTCCGCCGCTCAATGATTTGTCGTGCCTTTTTACAGCTATTCCACTGCGTTTCCAGCGTTGAACATCGTCGTGCTCCAGGATCGGCTTCGCAGCGGAGGGACGGAAAGGCAGTCCGTCCTGCTGGCGGATGCGTTCACCGCGAAGGGGCACCCCGCCACCCTGCTCACCTTCAGGCCCGGCGGCGCCCTGGCGGCAACGCTTGCCCATGCGGGGCAGATCTCGCTGCAACGTTTCGACACGGGCCTGGACTGGTTCGCCCCGGGGCTCAGCAAAACCCTAAGACAACTCAAACCCAAGGTGATTCTGTGCATGGGTCGCATGGCGAATTGCCACGCCGGGTCGATTCAAAAGCGGTTTCCTGAATGCGCGGTCATCGCCACCATGCGGACCGGGAAACCCCTGCCCTGGGCGTTCAGGCGTTCGTTGTCCAAGGTGCGCCACATCATCGCCAACAGCCAGCAGGCGCGATCCGCCCTCACCGAACGGTACGGCGTGGCCGACGACAGGATCACGGTGATCAACAACTCGGTGGTGTTCAGGCCGGACCCCCGGGCTGCCTCCGGCCCGGCGACCCGCGCCGACCATGGCGTGGGCAGCCAGACGGTCGTCCTCCTCTGCGTCGCCATGTTCAGGCCGGAGAAGAACCAGCGTGAACTGATTGAGATCATGGATGGCTTCTCGTCGGATGACGACATCCAGCTCTGGCTTGCCGGGGACGGCCCCACTCTATCCGAATGCGAGATTCTCGTTGAAGAGCGCGGCCTGCAGAATCGCGTTCGCTTCCTAGGCTGGCTACCCGATCCCTCCGCAGCCTACGCCGCGGCGGACATCGCGGTGCATGCGTCATGGAGCGAGGCGCTTTCCAATTTCATCATCGAAGCCCAGGCCCACGGTCTGCCCGCAGTCGTCTATGACGCGCAGGGCAACAGCGAGTGCATGATTCCTGGGAAAACCGGCTTCATCATTCCGCCAGGCGACCGCAAGCAGTTCCGGGCAACGATCCTTGAGATGGCTCGCGAGGACAAGGAGACGCGCGCCCGCCGCTCCGCCCTGGCCAGTTCCTTCGCCCGGACAAGCTTCGACCACTCGCGCCAAGTCACCGCCTACCTGAATCTCTTCCGTTCGCTCGGCGCGCATTAGCCTTCTGTGTCGTGTGTATGCTTGCGTTTTTACTTGGAACACAGAGAGCCTGGAGCGGCAGAGCCGCAACCAAACCCGTTCGGCAAGCTTAAGCCAGATATGACCATCTTATCCCTCGAAAAGGCGCGCAGGCTTCTTTGCAGGATGCAGGATTGCATCCGCGATGCAGTGCTTGCAGCGAGACGGCGCGATAGGAGAATACTCTCCGGGATCGCAGCGGTCACGGCCGCGGATACGATCTATCAAGTGGATCGGGTTGCCGAGAAGGCCATCATGGATTGGTTCGCGACGGAATGGCCCCGGCGCTGGCCTGTCGAACTGGTGATGGAGGGGCTTGAGGACCAGCCCTTCCCTACGACCTTCCCCCTTGGCGCTCCTGTGAAGAATACGCTCTTCAAATGCATCATCGATCCCATCGATGGCACGCGCCTTTTCATGGAGGACAAGCGCAGCGCTTGGATTCTCACGGGACTGGCGCCCCAGCGAGGGACCAGGAATAGCCTCGGCGACATCGTCCTTGCGGTAATGACGGAGCTGCCCGCCAGCAAGCAATGGCGCTCGGATCAGTTGAGCGCAGTGCGCGGCGGCTCCCTTTGCGCCAGCGGGCAGGATCTCCGCACCGGCAGGCGGGAACGGCTGAGCCTGCGTCCCTCGCAAGCCCGCGACTTCAAGCACGGCTTCTCCACCGTCATCCGATTCTTCCCCGACGGCCTGACGCTCCTCGCCGAGTTCGAGGAAGCTCTCTGGGCGGAAATGCACAAAGGGGTGAAGGGCGACTCGCCTGTGGTTTTCAACGACCAGTACATCAGCACCGGAGGCCAGGTGTACGAGCTCATTGCCGGGCACGATCGCATGATCGCCGACCTGCGCCCCCTCGCCTTTCAGCGGTTGGGCATTCCCGAGAAATTGGTGTGCCATCCCTACGATATCTGCACCGCGCTGTTGCTTGAGGCTGCGGGAGGTGTGGTTGAGACACCGGATGGAAAACCGCTGCGGGAGCCTCTCGATACGATTTCCCCCGTTTCGTGGGTCGGCTACGCCAACTCCCATCTGGCACGCAAGATCCGACCCATTCTCAGGCGCCTCTGCAGGGAACGATTGGGAAACAAGAATCGAGAATCTAGGAGTTAGGAGATAGAATAATTCCAGCGTTCCTGACCAGAAACGGACAGAATGATTTTCCAGCTCTGGCTGCGAAGAAGCGAAGGATCGAAGACTGGAAATCTTTGTTTCTTCGCTTCTTTGCAGTTTCAAATTCGTCTTCGGCAATCTCAGCGCACGGCGGCGAACTTGCGCAGGTACTTGAGTGCGATCTCAAGATCGCGGGGCACACCTGCGCTTAGGTTCATGGGCTCGCGGGTAAGCGGATGCAGGAACGAAAGCCCGGCGGCATGGAGAGCCAGGCGCTGGATAAGCGGCTTCTCCTCGACGTAACCCTTGTAACCGCGCTTGAGCGACGAGAGCCGGAGCTCAGCCGATGCCTCTCCGTAGAGGGGATCGTTCAGGACCGGAACGCCGGCGGCCGCGAGATGGAGCCGCGTCTGGTGTCGGCGACCTGTGTGCGGGTTGCATTCGACCCAGGCGAAACCGCGAAACTGCTCAAGCGTGCGGATCGACGTCATTCCCGGTTTGCTGCCGTGTTTGCGGGAGACGCGCATGCGTTCAGGATGGTCCTTATCCTCAATCATGGAAAGTTCGACGTCGAAGGCGGCTGGCAGCAGCCCCGTTTCGGCGCGGATGGGTGCGATGACCTTCATGGCCTTTTCTGCCGTGAGGAGCACCACGAGAGCATTAAATATCACACCCACTGTCTTCGACTGGAACTGTCCGCTGAGAAAATCGACGCCTGGCTTGGTTTTGGCACAGAGGACGATGCCGCTCGCGCCCTCATCGATGCGATGCACGTTGGCAACCTGCTTTCCCATGACCTCGCGAACCCTGCTCATGAGGGTGTCTGTTCGCTTGTCCCAGCGATCGGAAGAGACCGGCAACCCGCTGGGTTTGTCGAATGCGATAATCGTTTCGTCTTCAAAAATGACGGGTGGCAGGACCATGGAGCAGCCTCAGAAACGAAAAAAAATCGTGAATGGGAATTGAAATCGACCTTTCGCGTTGGCCCGGAGAGCCTAAATGTCCATGGTATCGAGGCAACCCCCAGCCATGCACGCCTTCAGAAACATTATACGCGATGCCCGTGCACGGGTGGAAACGGACCTGCTTGCGATTCGTCTGCGGCGTGCCGGAGACGGTCCATCGGAGCAGCGGAAAGTGCTGGAGCGCCTCATGGAGGGCTTTTCGAGATCCGACTTTGGGAAAGCCCACAAGCTATCGCCCGGCATTTCCTATAACCAATTCCGGGAGCACGTGCCGCCCCAGAGTCACGCGACACTGGCGCCATTGATCGATCAGGTCGCAGAAGGCGTGACCGGCGTGCTCTGGCCGGGCATGTGCAGAAAGTTCGCCATTACGCAGGCGTTGCCAAACGAAACACCGCGGCTGCTGCCAGTGACCACCAGCTTGGATGACCATCTCCGGAATGCGTGGCGGCGATCCTTGATGCAGCTCGCAGCCCGTGGAGCTCCCGTGAGCACGATCAGAGCCCGGCAATTGTGGCCTGGAGCCTCCTCCATACTCCAATCCCTCGGAGAGACCGCCAGCGGCAGGGTTGTCGGAAGATTCTCCGATATCCTGGTTGCGAGCCTCCGCAACGATTACGCCATCGCGTGTCTTCAGGAAGGACAGCCGGCTGGTCCGCGCGGCGCACTCGCCCCGAACGATGCAGGCAGGGAGCCTTCCTTGATCGTGCTCGAGGATGCGGGTCGTCTGCCGCCCTTCCTTGCCAGTCATGGGCAGGCGTTTCTCTCCCAGCCGAGGCGATCCGTCATCCTGATAGGCACCCACAGCAACATGCAGACGGACGAATTGCCCAGGCCAATGGGCGGAGAGACGATGATTCATGAAGTTTTTGCCTGCGAAGCCGGTATCGTCGCCGCACAGGATGGAGATGCAGAGCTGGGGCTGCGGTTGTTCACGGACGCCGGCTTGTTTCTGGAATTTATCCCGCTGCACGATTACGACGAGGCTCGCATCGCGGATCTGGGCTCAAGGATCGTGCCTCTTGAGAATGTGAGGACGGGGATGGACTACGTCATGCTTGTGACCTCGCCGGCAGGTTTGTGCCGCTATGCGACCGACGAGCTTGTCTGCTTTGTTTCCATCGCTCCCCATCGCATCCGTCGTTTGGGACATGCCAGCCGCCTGCTCAACACCCATGGCGAGAAGGTCAACGAGCGGCATATCTCAGAGTGCCTATCGGCCATTTGTCTTTCGCACAAATGGAACATCGTTCATTTCCATGTCGCGCCCGTCGTTTACAGTTCCCTCACCGGCAGCGTACGCGGACACCACGAATGGTGGGTGGAACTGAAGCCGGGCACTCGCGAGACTCCCACGGGCACGACACTCGCTGAGAAACTCGACCATGCCCTGCAGGCGGAGAGTCCGGAGTATTGTCAGCGGAGACAATCGGGCGCTCTTAATGCTCCCGTGGTGAGGCTGGTGATGCCCGGTGTCTTCGAACAATGGCTGTCGCAAAACGGCTTGCGCGAAGATCGTTTCCTCATTCCTCCCTGCCTGCCCGATCGTCCCATCGCAAACGCCCTGGCAAAGCTGGCAAGGTTCTACGATTAAAGAATTGATCGAACTGCAAAGAAGCGAAGAAACAAAGGCGCGATCCACTTTGGGGATACCTTAGTTTCTTCGCTTCTTTGCAGTTAAAATCGTCTTGGAAACTGGCGACACCCGGAGCGACTGAATTATCGCCAACGACACGCGGGTCAGTCGCCGGGGACATAGGCCCGGCGACCTTCGATCTGGAGCCAGCTTCGCGGCATGGGATTGTAGAGGAGAAGGAACACCTTGCGGCCGGACACCCGGTCATTTTTTCCGTCGTAGAACATGAAGCCGAAATGCTCCTCGGTCGTGACGCGCACGAGGATCGGCGTGGAGATAGTCCCGCTTTCGTATCCGACCGCCAACGACCGGCCTGCCCTCCGGGCCTCCCTGATTTGCGCATCCGTGGCGTCGACGATCTCATGGGGCTCGATGAGCTTGACGTCGGAGGGGGCACGGAAAGGCCAGGGAATCTTCACCTCCCGGGCGGGCTCGTAGGATTCCTCCTCTGAACCAGACGATGCGGACGCGTTTGCGCTCCAAGCCTGCTTGATCCTGTGCCAGGATGGCGGATTCTTTTTCATCTGCCAGAAACATCCCAATACGAGGGCTGCCATCGCCGTCCAGCTTGCGATGGACATCATGGCAATAGTTGCGAAGCGCGGAGGCGCCGCGACGGGCGGAGGCGCAGGCTTGAGGACGGTCAGCGCGGCGATCTCCCGGTTGATGTCGTCCAACTGGACCATGAGTTCGGAGGCGTGCCGGTGAGCCGAGGAATGCCCCGCGATTTCCGAAAGGCACCGCTTAGGCCCGTCGAAAAGCCGCCACGGCTTTTCGGTCCCAAACTCTAATGCGATCGCCTGGCGCAGTCTTATCGACACTGCGATTCTTGTTCCAACGGCGACAAGAAGCGGAACGAAGGCGATTGCGGACATGGCTGGTCCGGGTCTCGCAATGGAGGCCAGCAATGCCAATCCCAGCCATCCCGCAAGAAGCCAGCGCAAGCGTCCGAACAACCACGGACCGGCATCTAGCGCCTCGTAGAGGCGCTTCCAGAAAATCACGCGGCGCATCTGCGCTCCCTGCTTCCGGAAGTCCTCGTACTTGCGTCGTGCAAACTCGACATGCGTGATGAAACCGAAACGTCCGCAATCGGAATCCATGAACGCGAGCAGCACCAGATCTTCCGGCGAGGGCCTCAAGGGCTGGAACACGAGATCCACCTCCGGGCGCGTGCTGCAGGCGTATTCGCGATGCAGGGCTTCGCATTTTTTCTGAAGCACCGGCGCCGGTTCGCAGGCAAGCTGCCACATGCGGGCGATGCCGAGGAGGTCATTGCGCCTCAGCCATTCGTTTTCCCAACCCTTTGCAAGCGCCTTGTCAGCCAGCTTGCCCAAGTCTCCCAGGATGCGAGCGGCGTCGCGGTCCGTCTTGTCCAGCAGATGGACGACCTTTGAGGAGGCCAAGGCCCAGATGGAAGCAAGCCATCTACCCGACCCATCCTCACGCAAAAGATATTCCGCCAGCGATTCGGCGGCCACGTGTTTTCCCCTAAGAATCATCCTGCCGCCGGCCATCGCATTGAGAGCTGCCGCTTGCACAGCTTCGCGCAGGGCCTCGGGAGGAAACTCCTGCAGCGACTCGTCGGCGAGCAGGGAGAGCGCCGCGTCGAATTTCGAGCCCAGCGTGGAGGCGAGATGCTCATGCACGAAGGCCGCCAGCGTGCCGGGCATGTCGCCGTCGAGAATCTGCGCCGCTCCCTGATCCCACAGGGCCTCGGTCTGCAGCGCCTCGATCAGCTCCGGGGCCGTGAATGCCTCCTCCATGAATCGCAGGCAATGTTCCCGGGTCGATAACGTATAGTGCTCGCGCGGTGACGCGCCATTAAGCCAGCACAGTACCTCGGCGCGGTGCCAGCGCGCCTCCCGGTTGGCGGCCAGCAGGCCTCGCAGCAGAAGCTCAAGGCGTTTGTCCAGCTCCGGCATCGCCTCGACAGCGCCGGCCTTGTGGCCGCCGGCCGCTCGTTGGAGGAGCATGGCCTCCGCCTGAGCCTTGTTCTCTGGTGCGGCCTGGGAGACATCCCGATTGAGCACGACGCCCAGCACATGGCTCCCGAGCACGAGTTCCTGCACGAGGCGCCCCAGCGACCACCAATCCCACGCGGCGAGCATCTCTCCGGGCGCATGCTGCGCCTGGCCCGCGGCTTCCGGGGGCGCGTAGAACGGATCGACCGGCAAGGTTATGGGTTCCGCCTGGGAAAACAGGGTCGCGGTCTCCCAGCCTCCGACGACAAGCCGCACTTTGTCCTCAGACTCATCCACGAAGACCGTGTCGGGACTCAGATTAAAATGCCCGATGCCGCACCCGTGAAGCTCCCCCAGCAGATCGGCCGCGGAGCGGATGATAGCGTGGAGAGCATCCGTTCCCACGCACTTCAGAGAAGCCCGCCACTCGCGCAAGGTCAGCTTGGGGCCTAGGTCCCAGACCTCGAAGCGATGCTTGCCGACGATATGCGCCTCGCGGGGCTTCTGCATGTCGTCGCGCTTGATTTGGGCGAGCCTTGCCCATGTGTTTTCCCGGGAGGAATCGTTGTTTCGGGCGATGCGCACGAGCACGGGGTCCATCGAAATGATGTGAATCCCGCGCCACGCGGGCGTTCTGTGCTCCCTGACGAGCGCCTCTTCGATCTGATAAGCTCCTTTCCAGCGGGCGCCTGGCGTCGGGATCTCCGTCTCCTTGACTACCGAGCCCGGATCGACCGCGGGTTTGGGCTCGTGTGAGGAATTTTCTGGAACTGGAGTGCCGGGTAACATCAGGTGTCCTACCCTTCGGGATGCTATCATATTGCCGGGAATGGAACTCTTTTCCACACCGGATTCACGGGTGGATTCACTGCCTGCGTGGAGTA
This sequence comes from Opitutaceae bacterium, assembly GCA_041652235.1. GTDB lineage: Bacteria > Verrucomicrobiota > Verrucomicrobiia > Opitutales > Opitutaceae > MWDT01. The sequence continues at coordinate 14,968 of JBAZHQ010000017.1, forward strand.
TTTCTCCGGCGCTGACCAGGCAACTATCTAGGCGGTATGAAGACCTTGTGCTTCTCGATCTCGATCCAGGTTCTTGGCATGGGATCGTAAAGGAGGATGATTGCGTTCTTGCCCACGATCTGATCGCGGCGCCCGTCATAGATCAGGAATCCATAATGCTCGTCGGTCGGGAAGCGCACGAGGATGAGAGCATTGATGGTCTCCTGCTTATATTGGTTGAGCAGCGCCTTGCCGATGCGTTCGGCTTCACCGATCTCTTCCCCGGTGGCGGGCCGGGTTTCATGGGGAGTGACGGTCCTCGCGTTCTCGGGCGGGCGAAAATCCCAGGGGATCTTCACCCGGTTTGCCTCCTCGATGGCCAGTCGTGCCGCGGCCTGCTCGGGATTGGCGTTCAAGTCCCAGGCAACCTTGAATTTCTCCCAGGAGGGCGGGCTAATGCGAATCTGCCACACGCAGATGAAGACCGTCAGCCCGAGAACGAGCCAGCTTGAGAGCGAGGTCAGGGCGAGCAATGCGAAACGGGGAGGCGCAGGCACCGGGGATGGGCGGGGATTGAGCGCCGCCAGGCCGGCAATACTGGCATTGATTTCCTGAATTTGCTGGCGGAGGTCGGCCGAGCTTCGGTACCCCATGCCAAAGCCGGCCTCCTCGCGTTCGCAGCGCGCCGGATTGTCCCGCCACCTCCAGGGCTGCGCCTCCGGCATCCAGTGGGCGAGCACCGAGCGCATGGAACCGGCTAGGATCACGCGCACCAGCACGGCAAGTGCCGCGGGCAGGAGCGCCGCCAGCGTCATGAGAGGGCCGGGCCGCACAATGGAGAACGCCAGGGTGAAACCTCCCCAGGCGATTGCGGGCCACCAGATGCCGCCAAACCACCAGGGACCCATGCGGAGCGCCAAATGGAGGTTTTTCCAAAGCAACATGCGGGTGGTCTGCATTCCCTTGTCGTGGAGCCTGCGGTACTCGCGCCGCGCCCATTCCTCATGCGTGAGAAAACCGAACGCCTGCGGGAATGCATCCATGTAGGCGATGATCACCAAATCCTCGCTCGATGGTTTTTCGGCGCTGAAGAGTTCCTGAACCTCCGGAAGCGTGCTGCACGCAAAGAAACGGCGCAGATTCTCGCGGGCGGCGAGCCGGGCCGAGGGATGATCGCAGGCGAGCTGCCAGACCCTGGCGATTCCCGGGAGGTTGTTGCGCGAAATCCAGCCGTATGGCAGCATCTTCTCGAGCGCCTTGTTGGCGAGCTTGCCGATGTCCGTTATGATGCGCCCCGATTCCGGATCGAGTTGGTCCATGAGGCAGAGCACGGATGAAGAGGTGAGCGCCCACACGGTGCCCAGCCACTGTCCGGAGCCGTCCTCCCTCTGGAGATTTTCCTTGAGGGCGGATCCTTCGACCCGCCTGCCTCTCCAGATGAGTTTCCCTCCTGCCAGCTCCAGCAGGGCCATCATGGTGGCTACTTCCCGAAGGGCAAGAGGCGGAAACTCCTGCAGGGACTCGTCGGTGAGCAGATTCGTAGCGGTGACGAGCTTGGTGCGAACGGAATCGGAGGAGAATTTGTGGATGAAGGCGGCCAGAGACCCCGGCTTGTCTGCCTGCAGAAGCTGATCGGCCGCATGCTCCCAATTGTCGTCGCTGCGCAGGCTTTCGGCGGCTTCGGACACCGTGTAGGCCTCGGCCCGCCACCGGAAGCAATGCTCCCGGGCGCCGAGCAGGTAGTGTTCCTTCGGCGACGCGCCATCGAGCCATAGCCGGCATTCGGAGGAGCGCCAGCGCGCCTCGCGGACGGTCGAGAGGAGCCCGTGGAGAATGAGCTCGATGCGTTTATCGAGGCCGCTCAACGCCTCCACGGCACCCGCCTTGTAGCCTCCCTGCGAGCGGTTGAGGAGGAGATCCTCGGCAAGCCGGTTCAGCTCATCCGTAACGATGGATACATCGCGATTGAGGATCAGGCCCAGCACGTGCTGCCCGGCGATCAGCTCTTGGATCACCCGTCCCAGCGACCACCAGTCCCAGGTGCAAAGTTCTTCGCCGCCCGAATGCTTGGTAAGGGCCGCCGCCTCGGGCGGGGCGTAGAATAGATCCACCGGAATGGCGATCAGATCCTTCTGGTCGATAAGGGTGGCCGTATCCCAGCCGGCGAGCACGAAGCGCGGCTCCTTTTCGGCGTTTTCCACGAAGATGTTTTCGGGCCTCAGATTGAAATGACCGATGCCCTTCGCGTGCAGGACATCGAGAATTTCCGTCATCGTGCGCACGAACGAAACAAGCAACTCTGGAGAAAGAATCTTGAGCCCCGCGCGCCAGGCCCGCAGCGAAGGCCCGCGTGGCGCCCGGGTGACGACGATCCTGCGGCCTTCGGATGTGTGGGCCTCGATCGGCTTGAGGATGTTCTCGAGATCGAGGGTCTTGATCTCGGCGATGGCCTGTTCGCGCTCGAGGCCCGCGACGCGGCTGGCGATCAGCAGCATCTCGTCCATCGAGACGATATGGAGAGCTCGCCAGCAATCGGTGCCTGTGTTTTCCGCCAGGGCTTCCCTCACCAGATAAGCCCCCATCCATCTGTAATTGGGCGTCGGCACCTCCTTTTCCACCACCGTCGAATGATCCGGATAGGCGGATGAGGAAAGCTCCTCGGGCGGGATGGACGAACTCATGGCGAGCGGGGTATGACGAGCTTTTTATCGACCGGATTGGGGTGTTATGGCGAGGTCGCTCATCCGACAAAACCAGACTGTTTCATCCGTTTTGAAATGGCTTGAGGTCTTTCATCGACTACGAAGTGAACCGGCTGCCTTTTCAGCGAGGTAACTGGCAAGGGCCGATTCGATGCCCTCGCGCAAGCCGATGCGCGCCTTCCATCCGAGTGTGGAAAGCCTGGAAACATCCAGCAGCTTGCGCGGCGTGCCATCCGGCTTCGATCCGTCCCAATCGACGGCGCCTGAGAATCCCGTCACCTCGCGCACGAGCTCGGTGAGCTCGCGGATGGTGACATCGGTGCCGGTGCCCACGTTGATCCAGTCCGGCGGGTTCTCGGTTCGCAGCAGAAACGCACAAGCGTCGGCGAGATCGTCGACATGCAGAAATTCGCGACGCGGAGAGCCCGTTCCCCAGGCCACGACCGAGTGGGAGCCCTGACCCGCGGCCTCGTGGAATTTCCGGATGAGGGCGGGAAGGACGTGCGAGTTCTGAAGATCGTAGTTGTCGCCGGGTCCGTAGAGGTTGGTGGGCATGGCGGAGTGGAAGAGCACGCCGTATTGCTTCCGGTAAAATTGGCAGAGCTTGAGGCCGGCGATCTTGGCGATGGCATAGGCCTCGTTGGTGGGCTCCAGGGGGCCGGTGAGCAGACATTCCTCGGGCATCGGCTGCGGCGCATGCTTGGGGTAGATGCAGGAGCTGCCCAGAAAAAGGAGCCGTTTCACGCCTGCCTTGAACGCGCCATGAATCGAGTTCGAGGCAATGGCCAAATTGTCGAAAATGAAATCCGCCGGATAGGTGCTGTTTGCGTGGATGCCCCCCACCCTGGCGGCGGCGATGATGGCGGCGTCCGGACGTTCCCTGGCGAAAAAAGCCTCCACTGCCGCCTGGTTGGAGACATCGAGCTCCTTGCGGGAGCGCAGGAGCAGCTCGATGCCCTTTTCGCGGGCGAAGCGCCTGACAAGCGCGGCGCCCACCATGCCCCTATGCCCGGCGATGAACAGTTTCATGGTGCGTCGGCGGGGCTTAGAGGGCGGGCAACTGGGCGATCTGGGCCTCGCGCTTGGCGAGATCGAGATCGTGCCCGACCATGATTTTCACGAGTTCCGTGAAACGCGTCTTCGGCTCCCAACCCAGTTGCCGCCGGGCCTTCTCTGGATTTCCGATAAGCAGATCGACCTCGGAGGGACGCACATAGCGATCGTCGTATTTGACATATTTCTCCCAGTCCAGGCCGACGAGCTGGAATGCCTCCTGGCAAAATTCACGCACCGTATGGGTTTCGTTAGTGGCCACCACGTAGTCGTCGGGGTTGTCCTGCTGGAGCATGAGCCACATCATCTCGACGTATTCCTTGGCATAGCCCCAGTCGCGCTGGGCGTCGAGGTTGCCGAGGTAGAGGGATTCCTGAAGGCCGCTTTTGATGCGGGTGGCGGCGCGGGTGATCTTGCGAGTGACGAAGGTCTCGCCGCGGCGCGGGCTCTCGTGGTTGAAGAGAATGCCGTTGGAGGCGTGCAGCCGGTAGCTCTCCCTGTAGTTCACCGTGAGCCAATAGGCGTACATCTTTGCGCAACCGTAGGGTGAGCGGGGCCAGAAGGGAGTCTTCTCCGTCTGCGGCACTTCCTGAACCTTGCCGAACATCTCCGATGACGAAGCCTGGTAATAGCGGCATTTCTTCCCGATGCCGGCCTCACGGATCGCCTCGAGGATGCGCAGCGCCCCGAGTCCCACGACGTCGCCGGTGTACTCGGGTACGTCGAAGGAGACGCGCACATGGGACTGGGCTCCGAGATTGTAGATCTCATCCGGTTGCAGCGAGTAGAGCAGCTTCACCATTTGCACGGAATCGGCGAGATCGCCGTAGTGCAGGAACAGGCGCACGCCGTTGACGTGCGGATCGCGGTAAAGATGATCGATGCGGCTCGTGTTGAAAGTGGAAGCGCGACGGATCACACCGTGGACCTCGTAGTCCTTGGCAAGCAGGAGCTCAGCCAGATAGGAACCGTCTTGTCCTGTAATGCCGGTGATTAAGGCTCGTTTCATGATGCCTCAAGATTGGGAATACCAAGCAGCCTAAGGCAAGCCGCGTTTGGCGGCGCCCCTGCCCGGACATCATCGTGCACGGTGTTCCCAAATCATTTCAGGCTAAGAGGGTTTCATGCCCTCGACATCCGATCTCCGCCATATCCTGCCTCTTCGCGAGCGTTGTTCCCAACCCTCAAGGCAGCGTCTTTAGCAGCGACTCGACGTATCGCTTCGAGGAAAGCACCTCCTCGGGTCCCAGATGCGGACTCAGCTCAAGCACGAGAATATGCCCGGGGCGCCAAAACTCGCTCACCATCTTGAAATCGATGCGCCCGGAACCGATCGCCTGGTGGTCCTGACTGTGCGAGCTCACATCGTGCAGATGGAAGCCGATAAGTCTCGGAGCATTGCGAGTCAGGTGTTCGCGATGGTTCAAGAGCGCCATGTTCTCCTTCAAATCGGCATGACCGGTGTCGTGCCAGTATCCAACCGGAGAATCGGGCGGAAGGGCTGAGAAGAGAGCCTCAAAATCGCCGTCAAGAGGAAGCTCGTCGAATCGTTCGCGATTCTCGCACCCGATCGCGATGCCGCGCTGCTTTGCGTATTCGAGCGCCGTAGCCCGATTGCTTTCCAGCGTTTCCACGAACCGGGGCATGCGCTTGCGCATCTTGGCCAGGGCTGCATCGCGAACGGAGATATACTTGGGATCGTCCGCATACTTCCCCTGGGGATGCGAACGCATGTAGTACCTCAGTTTTCGCGCGGGATTAAACCAGAAGAAGACCACGCTTCCGAGATGGCACACGAGCACGCGCGCCTTGACCTGCGCGGCCAAATCGATCGATCTCTTCGTGTTTCGCAGCCACTGGTCCTGTTCTCGATGATCCTGGGACGAGGGCTCGAAAAGATTGGGAGCGGGATGGATGACACCCGCAGGCAGGGGGCAGAAATTATGGCATGAGCTGACTTTGATTATCCCGTCTTCGACCGCCTTTATGATTCCAGGCACCAAAGTGATGCGCACTCCGTGACTCAGCTCGACATGGGAAAAGCCCATATCGGCTATCTCCTTAAGCATGGCATAGCCGTCCTGATGACGGTGAGACAGCCAGCAACTTGAGAGGGAAAGCGGGAGATTCACGTAAGGGACAATCCAGCCATAGAGTAGCATCCGTGTTCGCGATGCAAACTTCTAACGGGGCCTCGCCCCAGCCCGACGAGACATGTTGAACTGCAAAGAAGCAAAGAATCGAAGATCGGATTGAGGAGAGATTGGACCCCCTCTCCAAATCTCCCGGCTTGTTCTTGGGTTCTTCGCTTCTTCGCAGTTCATCACAGGGGTTTGGACTTTTCGTAGGCAAACTATCGGCAATCAAGGACTCTAGATGCGATTCCGATCTCGATTTCTCCGACTATACCTAACTGCATTCTGCATATCGAATCGCTCATGCGACAAAGCGTCGTTAAAAGAAAAAACCGCGCTTCCATCGGGGAAGCACGGTTTTGGAAAGTGAAGGAGCGCGGCGCCTCAGCCCTCGTGGCGACGACGGAGCATCGCGGTGAAGGCCTGGACCTTCTCCTTGCGACGACGCCTTTCGCAGGGCTTCTCATAATAGCGCTTGGCGCGAACACCTTTGATGATGTTCTCGCGATCAAGCTTCTTCTTCATGCGGCGAAGCGCGCGATCGATGGGCTCGTTTTTACGGATTTTGATCTCAATAGACATGTCGATGGGAAAGGTTTGTCGTCGAAAAAGAGGTGAATAGGCCAGACCCCCCCTCCTCCGTCAACGGCTTTTTTGCAACTATCCGCTTCGGCATCCGCCAGTGTTGCAGGAATAAGGACGCAGTATATGGCTCTGCCGTTCTCTCATGGTTTGTAATTCCGTCTCCGCGTTCTCAGCGACTCCGCAGTGAAACCTTTCTGTTTGAAGCAACTAGGCACTTAGGTTGAGCAGGATCATGAAGAGCACAAAGCTCACCGCGAGGACGGCAAGCTTGGTGAAAAGAGCGATCCGCAACGAAAGCCATAGTCCGTGCAGCTCCGGACGTCGTGCGACGAGAATCCAGAACAGAAAGGTCGTAGCCAACTCGCTAGCAAACGCAGGAAAGCCTCCGTGCATGCTAAAGACCCCGATCGTGGCCACCACCACGCGGAGACCCCATTCGAGGCTGGAGAGAAGGGCCAGATCACCGAACCCGAGTTCATGATCGCTTCGACGGATCGCCATGCGCAGCGCGAAAAACGTCATCGTCATGCGGATCAGGCCCGCAAGAATCGGAAGACCCAACGGCTGCAAGCGTTGCTTCGAGTCAAAAATTACCGGATCGAAGATGGCGTAGAAGAAGCGAGCGACCTGTTCCAAGGCGGTGACCGCGGGTTTGGTGACGTTATCATAAGTGGGCAGACCATCCTGCCGCTCCAACGGCCGCTTCTTGTCCGGACCCACCGTGTCGGTTTTCTGCTTCAGCGCGGGGCTCAGTGCCGGTGCAGCGACAGGTTTGGGTGTCATTGAAACAGCGGCAGTCCGCTCCTTCCCAGCAGGCACCGGCGAGAATTCGATCTGACCCTTGTAGCCGCGAACCGAAATCAGGATCTCGTTCTCAAATTCGAAACGCGCTCCGTCCTTGAAGAAAAGAATGCTTCGCTTGCCCGCCGTTGCCAGGGCCTCGGGGTAACCAAGCGTGTCCTGCACCTGTTCGCGGGTCATGCCCATCCAAATGATCGGCTCCTCTCCTCCCCGGCAGAAGACAGCACTGAAACAAAGCAACAGCAGCAAAATGCGGATCCGTGCCATTCCCTCGACAGTGCCCGGCAGTCCTTAAAAATACAAGGACAGCGTGCCCTCCGTTAAGAAATCCTCAAATCGCACCCCGTCGATCCGCTTTGTCACGTATTACGTGACGAAGCGGCATTTCTTGCTGTATGACTTATACTTGTGAGTGTATCTGCCGGGCGGATCGTGGCAGGGTGACGGGGGGAGTGATGTCCTGATCGGGAGCGAGCGGTGGTAATGGCGGGAGGCGTCAATTTATTTTTGCTTTTACCTTGTCAGGCGCTTCCGCTGCCTATCCCCTGCTCGCCCTTACCACGCGCTGTGCCCGACCTTCTCCTCACACTCAAAACAAGCTTCGGCTATTCGTCCTTCCGTCCGCTGCAGGAAGACATTATCCGGGCGACGCTGGCGGGCCGGGATGTGTTTGCCCTGTTGCCCACCGGGGGCGGCAAGTCGCTTTGCTTTCAGTTGCCTGCGCTCCATCGTACGGGTCTCACCGTCGTTGTTTCGCCCTTGATTGCGTTGATGAAGGATCAGGTTGACCAGTTGCAGGCGGCGGGCATCGCAGCCACGTTTCTCAATTCGTCACTCTCGGCAGCCGAGGCCCGCTCGCGGCTGGCGGGGCTGCACCGCGGCGAATGGCGGCTGCTCTATGTCTCGCCCGAGCGCCTCATGCTCGATGGCTGGCAGGAAAACCTCCAGGCATGGAATGTCGCCTGCATCGCCATCGACGAAGCGCACTGCATCTCGGAATGGGGCCACGACTTCCGGCCCGAGTATCGCCAGTTGAGCAGGGTCCGGGATTTCCTGCCCGGCGTGCCCGCGATTGCGCTCACGGCCACGGCGACGGAGCGCGTGCGCCAGGACATCGTCACCCATCTGCGGCTGAAAGAGCCCGCGATTTTCTCGGCGAGTTTCAACCGCCCCAACCTCAGCTATCGCGTGGACCCCAAGGAGGAGCCTCTCAAGCAGATCCTGGCCTTCCTCAGGAATCGCGAGGACGAAAGCGGCATCGTCTATTGCGCGACGCGGGCCACCACGGAGCGCGTCGCCGAGGCGCTGAGTGGAAAGGGTTTTTCGGCTCGCGCCTACCATGCGGGACTCGACGCGGAGGAGCGCTCGGGCACGCAGGAGAAGTTTCTTCGCGACGACGTGCACATCGTCTGCGCCACGATCGCCTTCGGCATGGGCATCAACAAACCCAATGTCCGCTGGGTGATTCACTACGATCTGCCCAAGAACATGGCGGGATATTACCAGGAAACAGGGCGGGCGGGCCGCGACGGACTTCCGGCGGATTGCCTGCTGCTATTCAACGGCGGCGACATCGCCAAGCAGGACCATTTCATCAAGGAGATGACCGACGAGCACGAACGTGCCGTGGCCCGCGCCCAATTGCGCGAGATGGCCGCCTACGCCGAGAGCGCCGGGTGTCGCCGCGCGGAATTGCTGCGGCATTTCGGCGAGGTCTTTCCCCTGGACAACTGCGGCGCCTGCGACAACTGCAGCGAGCCGCGAGAAACCTTCGACGGCACCGTAAGCGCCCAGAAATTCCTCTCGTGCGTTTATCGCATCCGGCAGGCGGGCCGCTTCGGAGTGGGCATCAACCACATTGTCGAGGTGCTCACAGGAGCTGATACGGAGAAGGTCAGGCGCTGGGCGCACGACCGGTTGAGCACCTACGGAATCGGCGGCGAGCACACGCGGTCCGAATGGCTGGCGATAGGACGCGAGCTCCTTCGACTAGGTTATCTGGCGCAGGCGGAGGGCGAGTTTCCCGTGCTTGAGGTCACCGACTCGGGCATGGACCTGCTGCGCACGCGCCGCCTTGTCGCGCTGGCAAAACCGCGCCCTGCTCCCCAGGCGAGGCGCTCGAAAGTGCCGCGCGCGGGCCAGCTCGACTGCGACGACCTGCTAATGGCGCGGCTGAAAGCCCTTCGAAAGAAACTCGCCGATGCGCGGCGCGTGCCCGCCTATGTCATCTTCGGCGACGCTACACTCCGGCAACTTGCCCGCGAGTACCCGACAAGCGTCCGCCAGATGGAAGGCGTGTTCGGCATGGGCGACAAGAAGCGCGCGGAATTCGGAGAAGCCTTCGCCGCTGAGATCCAGGAGTACCTGAGGAACAATTCCCGCATCGATTTCCAGGGAAAGGATTGAAATAACGAAGCGGCAAGCTCGCCTCTATGACCAACCCTGCATCCAAAGACCCCCTTCACGGCATCACGCTGGAACAGATTCTCATCCTGCTGGTGGAGCATTACGGCTGGCGCAAACTCGCCAGGATGATCGAAATCCGCTGTTTCATGTTCGACCCCAGCATCAACTCCAGCCTGAAGTTCCTGAGAAAGACGCCCTGGGCCAGAAAGAAGGTCGAGGAGTTATACATCCACCTGCTAAATGGCGGTGTTTGAACCCGTGTTCTCGCGCCAAGGCGCAAAGGTTCGATCCGCAATAAACATGGGTTGGGCGTTTTATACTCCGTGCTCCGTGTTGAAAAATGCATTTCCTCTGCGCCACAGCGTCTCAGCGCGAGACAGGTTCGCATCCGTGTGGTCAGTGTGCTTGTGGTTAAAAATGCCTTCCCCCGTTTCCCCCGTGCCCCCCGTGTAAAATAATGTATTTGGATCGATCCGCATCCTGAGTCATCCAAACAAAGGCATTCGAACCTTGTTCACAGCGGGGGAATCGGGGGTATCGGAAAAGTCCGATCCAAAATTAAAAGGCCGGTTTGAAACTCAGCTCCGTCTTTCGTGAGTTTCCGTGATTTTTCGTGGTTAACCGCCTTGGTCTGAAATCCCCAGCTTCGATCCATTTTCGCGCAGTGACGCTGAGACGCAGAGTTTCGATCCCTCCTCCGTACTACAATGTTCTCAAATCCTCGCAGCCTGAGAGGAATTCCAAAACTATCGGCATCGTTGCCTTGTGGGGTTTCTCCGATAGCCGAAAGCCAACCGCTGACAGCACGGGTTTGCCCGACATCCGACTTCAGCACTTACAGCTTAACACTTACAGCTTCCCCCCTCCGACATCTGGCCTCCAACTTCTGGCGTCTGGCCTCTTTGGTTGCGGCTCCGCCGCTCCGTGTTGAAAAATGCCTTTTCTTCGCGCCTTTGCGTCTTAGCGCGAGAATGGATCGATGCCTTCCGTTCAGCGGTGGGATTTTCGACGGATTCCAAAAACGAAAAGCGCATGGGCGGAAGTAAAATAGGCTTCCAACCCATGCGCTGTGTGTGATTCCCCACTATGGCAAAAGACTTCAGGCTGCCGCATAGGTCTCCCAAAGAGCCATGACGATCACGTCGGACCGGAGGCGCTTCTCCGCGGCAACGCGCAGTTGGCGCACCCGTTCGCGCGAGACGCGAAGTTCGCCGGCGATCTCATCGAGGGTGGCATCCTCGAAGTGATAACGACGCAGAACATACGCCTGGTTGACGGGGATTCTCGACAAGACCGAGTTTATCGTTGTTGCGAGATCCTCATCTTCGGCTTTCTCCGCGGGACAATAGGCCTCTGGATCGGCCACCTGGTGCAAGGGCTCGCCTTCGCTGCTCGTTTCATCGAGCGAGCGTACGGCGGCTGCAGAGGCGATCCGCTCCAGTTGCCTGATCTTTTCGCGGTGCAATCCGGTGAACTCGGAGACTTCCGTCTCAGAGGGCGTCCTTCCAAGGGATTCTTCCAACTGGGCAGCCGCCTTCTGGACGATGCTCACCTGGGCGCGCGTCCGCCGCGAAAGCGGATCGAGCCTGCGTAGCTCGTCGAATACCGCGCCACGCACACGGGTGAAGCAGTAGGCGCGGGCTTCGTTGGTGGGCCCTTCGAAGCGATTGAACGCCTGCACAAGAGCAAGCTTTCCGGCACTGGCCAGATCCTCACGGGAAACGTGAACAGGGAGCCGTCTGTCGAGAGACGCGATGACCGCGTCCACGACAGGCAGGATCTCAGCGAGCGCCTCGGAGGGTTCGTAGGTGGATTGTGTTTTCACATTGGGAGGAAATTAAGCTGTTAAAGTGGGC